>JBJEHP010000213.1:0-7514 GCA_051876145.1 Coriobacteriales bacterium
CAGGACTACCAGTCGCTCATCGATGCCGCCAACAGCGCTCCGAGCACGGGTTCTCTGCAGGTGTTCGGCAGCGATCAGAGACTCCCGCTCGCATCCGAGCTCACCCTCAATGCCAAGCTCAAGAGCATTTCGAGCCGCTACGAGCTCAGCGTCATGATGGTGGACCTCACGACGGGTGAGGGCATCTCGTTCAATCCCGATGCGCACATCTACAGCGCGTCGGCAATTAAGGGCCCGTACGTGGCGTCGATCAACAAGCTCAACCCAAGTGGCGCGAAGGCGCACGCTTCCACGATCGAGCGGGTCATCACGGTCTCCGACAACGAGGGCTACGATTCGCTGCGGCGCAGCTTTGGGGACTCGACGTTTGGCACGTATGCGCATGACGCGAACGTGACGGCGTTCGACCCGGTGCACTGGTACGTGTACACGGGCGCGCGCGACTTTGCGAAGCTGTGGATCGAGAACTACGATTACTTCTACGTGCATCCCAACGAGAATTCCGAGTGGGCGCGCGGACTGTACGCGGACACGCTGAACTCCGTCATTCACCAGGGTGTGGGCTCGCGCTATGCGGTCGATTCCAAAGCCGGCTGGTTTGCGGGGGAATACAACGTGCTTAACGACGCGGGGATCGTGTTCTCCGAGGTCAACGGGGAATCGCATCCGTATGTGCTCGCCATCTTCAGCTCGGCAGCCGACCAGTACGACCTGCTGGCCGACCTTGTGCAGTCGATCGACGACGTGCATACGGATATGGTTGTAGGCGAGCGGCACTAGACGCTCGCTGCGCACGCTCCATGCGCGAAACGCGAGATAAGTGGCAGTGCCACGTTTCCCGTGCAGGAAACGCGAGATGCGTGGCAGTGCCACAAATCCCGTGCACGATGCGGCAAATGAGTGGCAGTGCCACGTTTTTCGCGCGAGTGAACCGCGCGAGGGCTTTGCGCGAGGGGACGCTTCTAGCGCAGATATTTGTAGTAGGCGGCGCAGGAGCCCTCGCTCGACACCATGCAGGGGCCGACGGGGTTTTCGGGGAAGCACGCCTTGCCGAACAGCGGACACTTGTTGGGCGGAATCACCCCGCGCAGCACGTCTCCGCAGCGGCAGCCCCTGGGCTCGATGGTCGGCTCCACCTCGGGGTGGAACTTGGCGACCGCATCGTAGCGCGCGTACTCGTCTTTAAGCTTGTAGCCGGAATTGGGAATATCGCCCAGGCCGCGCCACGTGGCATCCGTCGGCTCGAAGGTCTCGGCGATCATCTGCTGGGCGGCGGGGTTGCCCTCGTCCATGACACAGCGCTTGTAGTCGTTGACGATGCGCGCCTCGCCGGCCGCGAGCTGCTTGAGCAGAATCGCGATGCCCGACAGCAGGTCGACGGGCTCGAAGCCCATGATGACTCCGGGGATGTGGTACTTCTCGGCCAAGAATTCGTAGGGCTCCATGCCGATGATGGTGCTCACGTGACCGGGCAGGATGAGCGCCGTGATCTCGACCTCGGGGTCGTTCACGAGCGCCTCGAGCGTGTTGGGGACGGTCTTGTGCGCGGTGAACACGCTGAAGTTCTCGACGCCCTTCGCTTTGGCGCGGCGGATGGTCGACGAGATGAGCGGCGTGGTGGTCTCGAAGCCGACGCCGACGAAGACGACCTCTTTATCGGGGTTCTCCTCGGCGATGCGCAGACCGTCGAGCGGGGAGTACACGATGCGGATGTCGCGCCCCGCGGCCTTCTCGGCGTTGAGCGAGGAGGTCGAGCCGGGCACGCGCGTCATGTCGCCGAAGGTCGTGAGGATGACGTCGTCGATGCGCGACAGCGCGATGACCGTGTCGATGTCCTTGTTCGCCGTCACGCAGACCGGGCAGCCCGGCCCGCTGATGAGCTCGACGCCCTCGGGCAGGATGCTGCGGATGCCGTTGCGCGCGAGCGCGACCGTGTGCGTGCCGCATACCTCCATCAGCTTGACGGAACCGCCGCATTTCTCGACGGCCTTGGGGCCGACGGTGCGGATGACCTCGACGAGCTCTCGTCCGAGTTCGGGGTCTCGGAAACCCGACAGATCGAGCGCCATCTACATCGCCCCTGCAGCGACGCCCATGCCCGGATGGTCCTCGTCGATGAGGTCGGGGAACTGCCTGATGAGCTCGAGGGTCTCGTTTGCGTACTGCTCGTCGACGACCTCGATGCCATAGCCCGCGTGGACCAAGACGTAGTCGCCCACCTGCACCTTGGGCACGAGGTCAAGCGCCACCTCGCGCTCGACGCCAAGGATGTCGACCGTGCCGAGCGCCTCCTTCTGGTCGATGCTTTTCACCTGTGCGGGGATTGCCAAACACATGTCTATTCCTCCATCAGCCTTGCCCGCGCGACGATGGCCTGGCCGTAGGCGATGCAGCCGTCGTTGGGGGGCAATTCTCGATTCGTGTACACGTCGAACCCGCGT
This sequence comes from Coriobacteriales bacterium, assembly GCA_051876145.1. GTDB lineage: Bacteria > Actinomycetota > Coriobacteriia > Coriobacteriales > QAMH01 > CACZQA01. The sequence goes on from JBJEHP010000213.1 coordinate 2,442, forward strand.
TTGCGCAAACCTTCCTTGAGCCCCTGGGCAAGCAAGCGATTGACCATGCACCCGCCGCTTAAGGCGATCTTGGAAAGCCCGTGCGCGTCGCGAGCCTTCTCACATTGCTCGATGATAACGTCGATGACATTACGGTGAAATGACAAAGCGGTGAGCGGGTCGCCCGGGAAGTACGACTCGTGCGATTCGGCGGCCCAGCTGCGTATGTCGCCGCCGCGCTCTGCGAGCTCTGCGCGTGCCGCCGCCTCGAGCAGGCAGGCCGCCTCGCCGTCGTAGCTCGGCTTGCCGCAGGCGCCGAGCAGCACCGAGACCGCATCGAAGAAGCGGCCCATGGACGTGCAGATGGGCGAGTTGATGCCCTTCTCCATCATCTGGTCGAGCAGCTCGCGGTTTTCCAGGTGCGAAAGCGGGCCCCTGAACTGCGGGTTGTCGCGCCAGAACTGCGCGAAGAACGGCACGCGGCTCGTCTCGTACGACTTGAGCAGCGCGTAGGCGACGCGGATCGGGTCCTTGATGGCGGCGGCGCCGCCCGGCAGCAGAAACGGCGGCAGGTGCCAGAAGCGCCTGAATTCGGCGCGGTTGGCGAGCAGAACCTCTCCGCCCCAGATAGTGCCGTCGGTCCCAAAGCCCGTGCCGTCGAGCGCGACGCCGATGACGGGCTCGGTGAGCATGTTCTCGCCCAGCACAGAGGCGATGTGCGCATGGTGGTGCTGCACCTCGATGAGCGGTATCCCGTGCGTCTTCGCGTAGTCGCGCGCCCATTTGCTCGCGAGGTACTCCGGGTGCATGTCACAGGCCACGACCTGCGGGCTGAGGCCGAACAGCTCCTTGTAGCGGTCGAAGGCCTCCTCCCAGGCGCGCCAGGCGCCCAGGCGCTCGAGGTCGCCCAGGTGCTGCGAGAGGTAGACGCGCCTTCCCGTCAGAAAGGCGAAGGTCGACTTCTGCTCGGGCCCGGCGGCAAAGATGACCGGGGCGTCTTTGCCGGGCGCGCGGCCGTCGAGCATGAGGGGCATCGGCGCGAACCCGCGGGCGCGGCGCAGGAGCTGCCGGGTGCCGTCGTCGAGCACGCGCGTGACGGAATCGTCGTAGCGCGCGACGATGGCGCGGTTGTTGCCCAAAAACGCATCGGCTATCTTTCCGAGCGCATCGCGCGCCTGCGCGTCGGTGGCGACGATGGGCTCGCCGCTGCGGTTGCCGCTCGTCATGACGAGCGGGACGTCGACGCAGTGCATGAGCAAGTGCTGCACCGGCGTGGAGGGCAGCATGATGCCCAGCTCGGGCAGTTCGCCTGCGATGCCGGGGGCAATCGCGGTGCCGGGCTTGCGCTGCAGCAAGACGATGGGACGCGCGCGGTGCTCGAGCAGCGCGGCCTCCTTTTCGCCCACCTCGCATAGCTCGCGGGCATGCGCGAGGTCGCGCACCATGACGGCGAGCGGCTTGGTGGGGCGGTGCTTGCGCTCGCGCAGCGCCTGCACGGCCTGCTCGTCGAACGCCGAGCACGACAGGTGCCAGCCGCCCAGCCCCTTGATGGCGAGTACCTGGCCGGCCATAAGACGCGCGGCCGCCTCGTCGATGAGCGCGTCGGACTGCTCGCGCGTGAGGTGCTCGACAGGCGGGACGAGCGCTCCGGACTCGTCGAAGACCGCGTGCTCGAGGTCGTCGGACAGCCACAGGCGCGGGCCGCACGCAAAGCACGCGTCCGGCTGGGCGTGGTAGCGGCGGTCCTGCTCGTCGGCGTACTCGCGCGCGCAGTCGGGGCACATCGAGAAATCGCGCATCGAGGTCGCGGCACGGTCGTAGGGCAGGTCGTCGATGATGGTGAAGCGCGGCCCGCAGTTCGTGCAGTTGATGAAGGGGTAGTGGTAGCGGCGGTCGTTCGGGTCGAAGAGCTCGTCGAGGCAGCTGTCGCAGGTGGCGAGGTCGGGGCTGATGAGCGTGTCGCGGCTGCCCGCATGGCCCGATGCCCTGATCTCGAAGCCGTCGTACTCGTGCGGCTTGACGATGCTCACGCGCATGGCGGTGATCTCGGCGGCGCTCGGCGCGTCCGATTTGAGCCGGTGCACGAAGGCGTCGAGCGGGGAGGCCTTGGGGTGCTCGACCCAGATGCTCACGCCGTCGGGGTTGTTCGACACCCAGCCCGAAAGGCCCATCGAGCGGGCGAGGCGGGCAACGAACGGCCTGAAGCCGACGCCCTGCACGATGCCGTTGACTTGTATGTCGCGTGCTTCCATATATGAAGTCCAATTGACGGTTGCCGATTGTTTCTCGAAACGGTAGGTTCTATCCTACAACTCATGCCAATTTACGATACCAGCGCGTCTTTGGAGGGTCTATGCAGAGGGAGATTTCCCGCAGGTCGTTTCTCGCGAGCGCGGCGGCGTTTGCCGCGATTGCCGCTGTCAATCTGAGTGGTTGCGGTGGCGGCCAGGCATCCGGTTCGTCTTCGATCAAGATCGGCACCATGCCCACCGAGGACATCCTGCCCATGTGGGTGGCCGAGAAAGAGGGGCTCTTCGACGCCAACAACGTGAAGGCGGAGGTCGTCGTCTTCGACTCCGCGCAGAACCTCTCCGCGGCGCTCACCGCCGGTGAGGTCGACCTGGCCATGACCGACCCGATGCGCACCGTGAAGCTCTGTGAGTCCGGAACGGAGCTCACCATGGAGTGGATCACGCTCGGGACGGATGCCTCGCAGGGGCGCTTTGGCGTGTTGACCAGCGCGGACTCCGGCTTCAAGACCCTGTCCGACCTGACGCGCTCCGAGCAGGGCGTCGGCGTGGCGGCCAACACCGTCCCCGAATACGTGCTCGACATGCTCTGCGAGCAGCAGGGCATCGACCCCGATGCGGTCAAGCGCAGCGAGGTCCCGAGCCTGCCCGACCGCTTCAGCCTGGTGAGCGCCGGCAAACTCGACGCAGCGGCGTTGCCGGGCTCGATGCTCGCGCTCGGCGAGGCAAGCGGCATGCTCGTCATCGCCGACGACTCCAAGGGCAAAAACATCTCGCAGTCCGTCATGGTCGCGCGCAAGGCGTACAACACGGGCGATGGCGCCAAGAACGTCGAGGCGGTGCGCAAGGCGTGGGACGATGCGGTTGGAAAGATCAACGCGAACCCCGAGAGCTACCGCGAGCTGCTCGCCGAGAAGGCAAACCTCAACGCAAAGGTGGTCGACACCTACCCGATTAGCGTCTATCCGCTGGCGACGAAAGACGGCAAGAGCGCCTTTCCGCCGGCAGAGCTCATCGACCCGCAGGTCGAGTGGATGGCCAAGAAGGGCTACTCCTCCAAGAAGATCACCTACAACGAGGCGGACGGCTCGGTGACGGTCGCGTAACCATGGCACAGGCAGAAAAGAAGTACGAGCCTTTGACCCCGCTCATGTGCGCACGCCTCGCGGCGCCGCACACCTGGCCGGGACCGGCCGTGCTCACGACCATCTTTGGCGGCGTGTTCTCGATGGCGTTGGGATATCCGTTCTCGCCGGATATCTGGTGCCTCCTTCTGGCAGTCGCGATCTTCGCGCAGTCGGCGGTCAACACGCTCAACGACTGGGCCGACTACCGTGCGGGCACGGACACGGTCGAGAACTCCGACGACCCGACCGACGCGGTGCTCGTCTACAACAACCCCAACCCCTCGCATGTGCTCGCGCTCGGCATCGGGTACATGCTCGTCGCGCTGGTGTGCGGCACCGCGTGCGTGGTCTGGTCGCAAAGCGCGGTTCCGCTCGTGCTCGGCCTGATTGGCGGGCTGTTCATCTTCGCGTATTCCAACGGCAAGATTCCCGTGTCGTATTTGCCCCTGGGCGAGGTCGTGAGCGGCGTGGTGATGGGCGGCCTGATCCCGTTGTGCGACGTGTGCGTCTTCGCGGCGCATGCGTACCCGGGAAGCGGCCCCTTCGACCTGTTCGCCCAGCTCGACTGGCCGCTCGTGCTCATGTGCCTCGCGCCGTTCGTCATCGGCGTCGGCATGGTCATGGCCACGCAGAACAACTGCGACATCGAGCGCGACGAGCCGGTGGGCCGCCGCACGCTGCCCGTCGTCCTCGGGCGCAGGCGGAGCCTTTTCGTCTACCGCGTCTTCGTGGTGCTGTGGATCGCGACCGTGCTGCATCTGAGCTTCTGGTACTTCGGCAACGGGTTCTGGGCCGCATGCGTGTGCCTGCTGCTCGGCGCCGGGACGATCTACCACCTGCTCACGACCAAGCTCGTGCACGAGGTGCGCGGGCCGTCGATGGGCTTTGTCATGAAGGGCAACCTCTTCATCAACGGCGCGTACATCTTCGCCGTCATCATGAGCCTGCTGTAGACGAGACGCACATAGCAACAAAGCAGGGGAGATACCCGTATATACAAAACGACCCGCATGCCGGATTTCCTGCATGCGGGTCGTTTCCGTTATAGAAGGGTAGGCGTCCGAACAAGGCGCCCGGGTGGTGCTAGGAGAGCGCCTGAATGCGGCGGACGGCCTCGGCGGTCTCGTCGGCATCGCCAAAGGCGGTCAGGCGGATGTAGCCCTCACCGGACGGGCCAAAGCCCGCGCCCGGCGTGGTGATGACGTTCGCCTTCTCGAGCAGCATCTGGAAGAACTCCCACGAGCCCATGCCCTCGGGGGTCTTGCACCAGACGTAGGGGCTGTTGACGGCGCCGTACACCTCGTAGCCGGCCTTCTCGAGGCCCTCTTTGATCACGCGGGCGTTGTTGCGGTAGTAGTCGAGCGTCTCCTCGATTTCCTTTGCGCCCTGCTCGGTGTAGATGGCGGCCGCGCCGCGCTGGATGATGTAGGACGCGCCGTTGAACTTGGTGGTCTGGCGGCGGTTCCACATCGCGTTCAGGCTCTGGCCCTCGCGCACGAGCGCCTTGGGCACCACGGTGTAGCCGCAGCGCGCGCCGGTAAAACCGGCGGTCTTGGAGAACGAGCGGAACTCGATGGCACAGGTCTTGGCACCTTCGATCTCGTAGATGGAGTGCGGGATGCCAGGCTCGGTGATGAAGCGCTCGTAGGCTGCGTCGAACATGATGATCGCGTCGTGCTCGTTGGCGTAGTCGACCCACATCTTGAGCTGATCGGCGT
>JBJEHP010000214.1:0-2005 GCA_051876145.1 Coriobacteriales bacterium
CGATGAGCTTGCGCTGCTCGCCCGGCTTGGGCTGCTCTACCCCACCGTTGAAGAAGAACGTGACGTGCGCGTACTTCTCGGTCTCTGCGGTGTGGTACTGCGTGAGGCCGTTTGCAGCCAGGTAGTCCGCGAGGGTGTTTTCCGGGAAGACCTTGGGGAATGCGACCGGCGCGTCGATATCGGGGTCGTATTCGGTCAGGCACACGAAGTTGACCTCGGGCACATAGGGGCGCTCGAATCCGTCGAAGTCCTTGTCCGTGAACGCGCGCGTCAGCTCGCGGGCACGGTCCGGGCGGAAGTTGAAGAAGATCATCGTGTCACCATGGCGCACGCCCCTGTGGTCGAGCACCGTCGGGATGATGAACTCGTCGGTGATGCCCGCGTTGTAGGAGGCGTTGATCGCCTGCACGGGGCGGCCCTTGCCAAAGCCCTTGCCGCCCGCCATCGCGATGGCCGTCCACGCCGTCTGGACGCGGTCCCAACGCCTGTCGCGGTCCATGGCGTAGTAGCGGCCCGAAATCGTCGAGATGGAGACCTCGGTGCCCTGGTACTTGAAGAAGATGTCCTCGTCGTAGTCGATGAGGCGCTGCATGTAGCCGGCGCCGCTCTTGGGGTCGACGTCGCGGCCGTCCATGAACGCGTGGACGCGCAGGTCGCGCGCACCGCGCTTGGCCGCCATCTTGATGAGCGCCTCGAGGTGCGCCATGTTGCTGTGCACGCCGCCGTCAGAGAGCAGCCCGAGGAAGTGCACGGCGTTTCCTGAGGCGACCGCCTTGTCGATGGCATCGATGAGGACTTCGTTTTGCTCGATCGAGCCGTCCTCGCACGCGTCGTTGATGCGCGTGAGCTCCTGGTGGACGACACGCCCGGAGCCCATGTTGAGGTGCCCGACCTCGGAATTGCCCATCTGACCGTCGGGAAGCCCCACGTCGCGTCCAGACGCGCCGAGCGTCGTGTGCGGGCACGTGGCCCACAGGTCGTCGTAGAAGGGCTTGTTCGCCAACGAGATCGCGTTGCCCGGGCCGTCGGGGGCAAGCCCGAAGCCGTCCATGATGGCAAGCAGAACAGGTTTCATGTCTTTCGTGCTCCTTACAGATTCGCGTCGCGTACGGCCAAAACAGCCGCAGCGCGCACCAAACAGTCAAACGCCCCGGCGATATGTGCCGGGGCGCAGGGTTTCCTACTTTTCGCAGCAGTGCTTGAGGGCAAGGTCGACAAGCTCGCAGAACTTCTTCGCGTCGAGCGCAGCGCCGCCGATGAGCCCGCCGTCCACATCGGGAAGCGGCAGGAACTGCGCGGCGTTTTCGGGCTTCATCGAACCCCCGTAGAGGATGCGGATCTTGTCCGCGACGTCCGGGCCCGCCACAGAGGCGATGACGGAGCGGATGTGCGCGCAGACCTCCTGCGCCTGCTCGGGCGTGGCCGCATGCCCGGTACCGATAGCCCAGATGGGCTCGTAGGCGATGATCGACGTCGCGATATCCTGGGGGTCGACGTCGGCAAATGCCGCTTCGACCTGACGGGTGATGTGCTCGAGCGTGCCGTTGGCCTCGCGCACCTCGAGGCTTTCGCCGCAGCACACGATCGGCTTGATGTCGTGGGCGATGAGCGCCTTGACCTTCCTGTTCACGTCCTCGTCGGTCTCGTGGAAGTAGCCGCGCCGCTCGGAATGCCCGACGATGCAGTACGTGCAGTGGATCTCTGAGAGCATGCGCGGAGAAATCGCGCCGGTGTACGCACCCTCCTCTTCCCAGAACACGTCTTGCGCGCCAAGCTCCATGCTCGCCTTGTCGAAGGCGATGACGTTGTAGACGGACTTCAGGTCGACAAACGGCGGGCACAAGATGACGTCGAGCTCTTTCCACTCCGCCTTGTTCGAGCCCCACGAGATGTTCTGGGACAGCGTGACCGCCTCTGCAGTCGTCTTGTTCATCTTCCAGTTGCCGGCGATGACCGGTTTGCGCTTGAACTTGCGCGGCACTGCCGCCGCGTCGCCTTTCGTCTT
>JBJEHP010000215.1:0-2002 GCA_051876145.1 Coriobacteriales bacterium
CTCGGGCGGCTTGGGTTCCTACTCGTCCGCAAGGCGCTCGAGTCCGTCGAGCACCTTGTTAAGTTGCTTCTTGCCCTCGGCCTTGGTCTTCTCGATCCTGGCCCTCTGCTTCTCTGCGGCGCGCTTGCGGCGCTCCGCCTCCTCGTCGCGGACGACGAGGTCCGCGGTGTCGCACTTCTGCATGGTGAGGGCACCCTCCGGGCACACCTTCGCGCAGACGCCGCAGTTGACGCAGTACGCCGGCTCCACGGAGAAGTGCCCCTCGTGGTCGAGGTCGCAGGCGTGCACCGTGCACGCCTCGACGCAGTCGCCGCATGCGGTGCAGAGCGTGGGGTCGCACGCGGGGACCTCGAGGTCGGCAAAGCCCTTGGCCAGGCCGTTGTGCGCCTGTATGGTCGTGAGCATGATCTTGCGGCCCTGCATCAGGATGCGGCGGTCCCGCTCGCTCGTCTTCGCGCCCACGGCGCGCTCGAGCGAGTTCTGGAGCTCGATCATCTTGTCGGAGTGGGCCTGGACCTTGTTCGCGATGGCGGCCGCGCCGGCGACCATCGGGTTCGTGGACGAGACCGCAGTCGCACCCGCCCTCACGACGGACGACATGAACTGCCCGCGCTTGAACTCGCGCGTCTGCTCGTGCGTGAGGTCCTTCTCGCTCACCTCGAGGCCCATGGCCCCGTGGCTCAGCCGCTCGCCCTCCGCGATGGCCTCCGAGAAGGCACGCTCGCCCGTCGTGGTGCGGCACTTGTCGCAGATGCCCAGCGGCAGGTAGACGCTGATGTTCTTGTACTCGGCGAGAAGAGCGAACCACGTCTCCTTCGAGACCGCGCCGACGCACGGCAGCAGGACCTCGTTGTCCTTGGGGATGCGCCCGAGCGCGCGCGTGCACGTGACGTAGCACTGCTCGTACTCGCTCGCGACCTCGGAAATCTTGTCGTACAGGCTCTTGGGCGTCACGTTGTACGCCACGAAGACCTCGGTCGGGCAGGCCGGGCTGCACAGGCCGCACTTGCGGCAGTTGTCCGCAAGCTTGACGCCGTTCTTCGTGATGGTGATGGCGTTCACGGGACAGACGTCCAGGCACCTGTGGCACGCCTTCAGGTCGCCGGAGGCCACGTCCAGGCAGAAGAGCGAGTTGACGCGGGGGCGCTCCTTGTAGTTGGACGGGTCGTACAGGTTCTGCGAGTCCGGGTCGGCAGCAAGGGAGTCCGCGATGCCACCGAACGGGTTCTTGACGGCCTTCCAGTCGTTCTGGATGTCGATCAGGTCGTCGATTACGTCGCGCTTTCCTGCCATGTCTCCCCCTTCTTCCACGAGCTGCAATTGTACCGCTTTGCGAACTCTTCCACACCATCACGGCGCCATGGCCACAGACCGCTACAAAAAGGCCCGGGCCCGAGGGATTCCCCCGGGCTCGGGCCCATGGCTCAATGTCTATCGACGCTCGCTACGCCTTAGTACATGCCGCCACCCTGGCCGCCCTGTGCGGCAGCCGCGGAGATGGCCTCCTCGATGGTGGTGTTCTTCGGCTCGTCGGAGACGGTCGCCTCGGTGATGAGGATCAGGGACGCGACGGAAGCGGCGTTCTGGAGCGTGGTGCGGGTGACCTTGACGGGGTCGAGGACGCCCATCTCGATCATGTTGCCCCACTTGCCGTTGGCGGAGTTCAGGCCCTCGCCCTCGGGCAGGCCCTTGATCTTCTCGACCACGACGGAGCCCTCGAAGCCAGCGTTGGACGCGATGGTCTTCACAGGCGCGTACAGGGCCTTGCGGATGATGTCGACGCCGATCTGCTCGTCGGCATCGGCAACCTCGACGCCGTCAAGCGCCTTGCTGGCCTCCAGGAACGCGACGCCGCCGCCGGCGACGATGCCCTCCTCGACGGCCGCGCGCGTGGCCTGCAGCGCGTCCTCGATGCGGTGCTTGATCTCCTTCAGCTCGACCTCGGTAGCAGCGCCGACCTTGATGACCGCGACGCCACCGGAGAGCTTCGCCATGCGCTCCT
>JBJEHP010000216.1:0-1980 GCA_051876145.1 Coriobacteriales bacterium
TCCAAGCACCTGGGGCTGTTCATAGGCCTTATGCTCTCGTCCATCGGCTTCATCGTGCTGCTCAGCTACGGCAACCCGCTGCTCATGAGCATGATCGTCGACCGCGTGAGCGCCGAGCCCGTCGCGCCCGACCAGGTCTTCGAGGTGTTCGGCCCCTACATCATCGCGCTCATCGCCATCAACCTCATCGGCCAGGCATGCAGCAAGGTGCAGGACTACACGTCGTTCAAGCTCGAGATCGCCGCGAGCTACGACCTTGCGACCGAGGCGTTCGACGCGCTCTCGAACCAGTCCATGACCTTCCACTCCAACCGCTTTGGCGGCACGCTCGTGAGCCAGACCACCAAGTTCATGAACGCTTATTCGCAGATGCTCGAGAACATCACGTTCCCCTTCCTCCCCATCATCTGCTCCATCATCGCCACCTGCGTTATCTTGATTCCCCGCGTGCCCGCGTACGTGGTCATCCTCATGGTGCTTCTGGTCGTCTACGCCATCGTGTCGTACGTGATGTACAAGCGAATCCTCTCGCTCAACGAGGACGCGGCCGACGCGCAGAACACGCTCTCGGGCGCGCTGTCGGATGCCGTCACGAACATCCTCGCCGTCAAGACCTACGGGCGGGAGGATTACGAGCGCAAGCTGTTTGACCGCGCAAACCGCGAGGTCGTGGCGCGTGACACCAAGCGCATGATGGCCTCGCTTGCCCGCGGGATCATCACCGCGTGCATCGCGCTTGCCATCATGTCGGTGGTGGCCGTGTTTATCGCCGGCGGCAACGCGTGGTTTGGCATCACGCCGGGCACGCTCGTCATCATGTTCACGTACACCTACACCATCACGAACCAGTTCAACTTCATCAGTCGCGGCCTGCAGCGCTTCAACGTCGCCTTTGGCGACGCCTCGGGCATGACCACCGTGCTCGACGAGCCGCGCCTGGTGGCAGACGAGCCCAACGCCAAGCCGCTCAAGGTGACCGCCGGCGACATCGACTTTAGGGACCTTAACTTCTGGTACACCGACGGCAATGCAAAAACGAAGGTGTTCGACAACTTCAACCTGCACATTCCCGCAGGTCAGCGCGTCGGCCTCGTGGGCAGGTCGGGCGCGGGCAAGACGACGCTCACCAAGCTGTTGCTGCGTCTGTCCGACATCCAGGAAGGCGAGATCTTGATCGACGGGCAAAACGTCGCGAAGGGCGCGCAGCAGAGCCTGCGCCGACAGGTGGCCTACGTGCCGCAGGAGGCGCTGCTCTTCCACCGCACCATCGCCGAGAACATAGCCTACGCCCGCCCGGATGCCTCGATGGACGAGATTCGCGAGGCGGCACGCCAGGCAAACGCGCTCGAGTTCATCGAACGGCTGCCGCAGGGCTTTGACACCGTGACCGGCGAGCGCGGCATCAAGCTGTCGGGCGGGCAGCGCCAGCGCATCGCCATCGCACGCGCCATGCTCGCCGACGCGCCGATCCTCGTCCTGGACGAGGCGACGAGCGCGCTGGATTCCGAAAGCGAGAAGCTCGTGCAAGACGCGCTCGAGAAGCTCATGCAGGGGCGCACGTCCATCGTGGTCGCGCACCGCCTCTCCACCGTGGCGAGCCTCGACCGCATCGTCGTGCTCGACCAGGGAAAGATCGTCGAAGACGGACCGCACGCCGAGCTCATCGCGCAGGGCGGAGAGTACGCGCAGCTGTGGAGCCGCCAGACCGGCGCGTATCTGGAAGATTAAGGGGCCTCCATACTAAACTGCAAATTGGGGACAGTCCCCAATTTGCAGTTTAGTTGCCCACCCACCTACTCAGGACATGGCATCGCAATGCCCTCTCTCGTTCACGCTTTCCAAGCAGCGCGAATTTCCGGGCCCGCTCCATCTTGCAGAGCAGCCCCTTCCTAGCCCTCCAACGCGTCGTCCTGCGGAACGGGCAGTGGCACGATGTCCGCAATGGCCTTTCGGTTTCTATCCAGAGAATCCCACAGGTCG
>JBJEHP010000217.1:0-7347 GCA_051876145.1 Coriobacteriales bacterium
CTCGCAGGCGTTTTCCGAGGGCGCCATCCAAGACGACTCGGCGAGCGTCGGTACCGAGGTCACGGCGGACGAAGGCGGCCTGTACCTCGACGGCGCCAAGACCTACGTTGCAAACGGCCAGTTCATCGCCGATACGCTCGTGCTCACGCAGGACATGGTCTGCGGGGCGCAAGACGGCGGCATGTCGCTGTGGCTCGTGCCCATCAACGAAGAAGGCGTCTACACGTACCCGCTCAACACGGTGGGCCAGGAGATGCTCGCCCCAGCGCGCATCGAGTTCGATCACGTCAAACTCAACCCCGAATGGCAGATCCAGACCGGGGGCATGCTCAACAAGATGCTCGAGCGCCAGTACGAGCTCGGGCGCATCCTCACCTGCGCGGCAAGCTACGGGCTTGCTCAGGCGGCCCTCGACGATGCGCTCGTCCGATGCTCGACGCGCAAGACGAGAGGCAGGTATCTGGGGTCGCTGCCTCAGATCGAGGCGATGCTCGTCGAGATGGCGGCAAAGATCCGCTCGATGGGGACGATGATCGAGCGCGCCGCCGATTCCGTCTCGAGTGATGCGTCCAGAGACGAGCAGCAACTCAACTGCTCGCTTATGAAGTACTACGTGCCCCAGGCCGCAACCTCGGTGGCAAGCGATGCGCTGCAGATCTTTGGCGGCATCGGCTACACGGATGACTCCCGCGTGAGCCGCATCTGGCGCGACTGCCGCGGCAACCAGATTGCGCAGGGTGCCGACGAGATGATGATCCACACGGTTGCCAAGCAGCTTCTCAAGGGATACACGGGCACGCTCAAAGACCTCTAGCGCTGCGCTGGAGCTACGCGACAAATACGGCAATTATCCATAGCCAGCGGGGCGGTCGTGCGGGTATCGTGAGAATGGCCCGTTTTGGGCAAAAAAGACCGAACACAGGAAGGCTGCGGGATGACAGAGTTTAACGAGATCACTCCGGAGATCGTCGAGGCGCTCAAGGCGATTGTGGGCGAGGCGAACTGCCAGACAGGCGACGAGATCGGCGAGGACTACACGCGCGACGAGATGCCGATCTACGGATCTGGCAAGCCCGAGGTCGTCGTCTTGCCGGCGAGCACCGAAGAGGTGTCGCAGGTCATGAGAATCTGCAACGAGCACACGATTCCCGTGACCGTGCGCGGCGCCGGCACGGGCCTGGTCGGCGGCAGCGTCCCCTTGTACGGCGGAGTCGTCTTGTGCACGATGCGCATGGATAAGATTCTCGAGTACGACATGGACAACCTCACGGTCCGCATCCAGCCCGGCGTGAGGCTTGCCGACCTCGCGGCCGACGCGCTCACCCGCGGCCTGATGTATCCGCCCGATCCAGGCGAGAAGACCGGCTCTGTGGGCGGCAACGTCAGCACGAACGCCGGCGGCATGCGTGCCGTCAAATACGGGACCACGCGCGATTACGTGCTCGCTCTCACGGCAGTGCTCGCAAACGGCGAGGTCGTCCGGCTCGGACGTCCCGTCGTCAAGGCGAGCTCCGGCTACAGCCTCATGCACCTCGTCATCGGCTCCGAGGGCACGCTCGCGGTCATAACCGAGCTCACCATGAAGCTCATCCCCAAGCCCCAGGCCGATATGACGTTCATCCTCCCCTTCGAGGACATCGAGCACGCGATTGGCGCCGTGCCCAAGATCAAGCTCGCCGGCCTGGCACCGCAGTCGCTCGAGTTCATGGAGCGTGACATCGTCGACTCGTCTGCGGCGCACACGGGCAATGCCGTCATCCCGACCAACGTGCAGGGAAGCGAGGTCGGCGCCTACATCCTCGTGACGCTCGACGGCAATGACGAGGACGAGATCTTCGCACGCGCGGAGCAGCTTGCCGAGATTGCCGACGAGCTGGGCGCCTTCGACACGCTCGTCATCGACCAGCCCTCCATCAAAGAGGCGGTGTGGGCGGCGCGCAGCGCGTTTCTGTCCGTCATCGAGGAAGAGGAGAAGCTCGTCGACGAGATGGACGTCTGCGTCCCGGTTGACAAGATCCCCGCGTTCCTCGAGTACATCCACGAGGTGGGCAAGGAGCACGAGATCAGGATCCGCTCCTTTGGCCATGCGGGCGACGGCAACCTCCACATCTACTGCTGCTCGAACAGCATGGAGAAGGATGCCTTCCTCGAAAAGGTGGATGCCGTCATGCACGCGGCGTATGCCAAGGCGACGGAGTTTGACGGGCAGGTTTCCGGTGAGCACGGCATCGGGCACGCCAAGAAGCAGTATCTGCGCGAATCTCTGGGCGACACGTCCATCGAGCTCATGGCGGGCATCAAGCAGGTGTTCGACCCGAAGGGCATCTTGAATCCGGGCAAGATCTGCAGCTAAACCCTCAGCCAACGTCTGGAACGAGCCGCCGGTACCCATCTGGGTTCCGGCGGCTCGTTGCTATATTCAGACATATAACGAATATGCCCAAATCAATTACTCAAGTGGTATTCGCAGTTCTCTATACCACGATAATCGAAACAGTCAACTTTCTGAGCGAACAGACAATACGAAAAACTGCCTATTACTTTCCTGAACAGTTGTTTCCACAATGAAGGTAGAAACCATGCGCCGCGAGAGCAGCGCGCATATCTTTCGAGGAGGAAACATGGAAGAGGTCAAGCGTCCGCTTGAAGGTATCAAGGTTGTCGAGATGGCAACCTTTATCGCAGTTCCCGCCGTGGGCCGCATTCTGGCAGACCTCGGTGCCGAGGTCATCAAGATCGAATCCGCCAAGGGCGACAACCTGCGCTACACCGCCCCCAACGAGGGACGTCCGTCCGATCCGCACGAAGACATCAACTTCGACCTGGAAAACGGCGGCAAGAAGGGCATCGTAGTCGACCTGCGCACGGACAAGGGACGCGAGATCCTGTTCAAGCTGCTCGACGGCGCCGACGTGTTCCTGACCAACTGGCGTCCGCAGGCGCTCGCGCGCAAGAACCTGACCTACGACGACCTCAAGGGACGCTACCCGAGCCTGGTCTACGCGAGCCTGACCGGCTACGGCGAGAAGGGCCCCGACAAGGACCTCCCCGGCTTTGACTACACTGCCTTCTTCGCGCGCAGCGGCTGGTCTGGCTCGCTGTACCAGAAGGGGACCGTGCCGTCCAACCTGATCCCCGCCCTGGGCGACCATCAGGGAGCGCTCGCGCTCACGGTCGGCGTCCTCGCCGCGCTGTTCCGCGCCAAGACGACCGGCAAGGGCGAGAAGGTCTCCACGAACCTCCTGCACACCGCCGTGTGGGTGCAATCCTTCCAGATTCAGGGCGCGCAGTACGGCAACGAGCACGGCGGCGTTTCCTATCCGTTCGACCGCCGCGACAACCAGCTCCCGTACCAGCCTGCCGTCCAGACCAAGGACGGCCGCTTCCTGCAGGTCATGGGCCCCAACTTTGGCATCTACTACTCGCTCATCCTGAAGGCGATCGGCCGCGAGGACGTGCTCGACGACCCCGTCTTGAGCGACCAGAAGGAAATGATCCGCACCGGCCGTGTGGGCGAGGCCTACGACATCATCCAGGAGGGCTTCAAGAAAAAGACCGCCGCGGAGTGGGCGCCGATTCTGACCGAACTCGACATCCCGTTCGCGCTGTGCAAGACCTACGAGGAGGTCGTGGAAGACGAGCAGGCGTGGGCGAACGACGTCTTCTGCGAAGTCGACTACCCGCGTGGCCCGAAGGCCATGGTCCGCACCCCGATCGACCTCGAGGAAACCCCGCTTCCCGAATACGAGAAGGCGCCGCTTCTGGGTGCCGACACGGTGAGCGTGCTCGAGGGCCTCGGCTACGAGCAGTCCGAGATTCAGGCGATGATCGACGACAAGACCGTCGGCATCTGGGAAGAGAAGTAGGAGGCACCCCATGGTCCAATTGGAACCTGCAAAAAGCGTAGCCGGACGCGTCCTCGCCGAAGTCGCGAACGACGTGTACGAAGATGCCCTCAAGGCAAAGGCACGCGGCGAGAAGGTCGGCTGGATTTCCTCCAACTTCCCGCAGGAGATTCCGACCACGCTCGGCATCCCGTGCGTGTACCCCGAGAGCCAAGCGGCTGCGATTTCCGCGAAGGGTGCCGGCCAGGAGATGTGCGAGCATGCCGAAGGCGAGCTCGGCTTCTCCAACGACATCTGCGCCTACGCGCGCATCAGCATGGCGTATGCGGACCTCGCCAAGTGCCCGAATGGCGAGCGCGAGATGCCCCTGCCGGACTTCGTCCTGTGCTGCAACAACATCTGCGATTGCATGCTCAAGTGGTACGAGAACCTGGGCAAGACGCTGGACATCCCCGTCATCGTCATCGACGTCCCCTTCAACAACAAGTACGACGTCGACCGCAAGCGCATCGAGTACCTGGGCGCGCAGTTCCGCGACGCCATCGCGCAGCTCGAGGAGATCACGGGCAAGAAGTGGGACGAGGACAAGTTCGAGGAGGTCTGCCGCATTTCTGGCCGCATCGGCGAGGAATGGCTCAAGGCGACCAAGTACCTCAACTACAAGCCGGCGCCGTACAAGGGCTTCGACCTGTTCAACCATATGGCCGTCGCCACGATGGCACGCGGCCAGCAGCGCTCGCTCGACGCGTTCATCGAGTTCAACAAAGAGTGCGAGCAGTTCATCAAGGAGCATAAGTCCACGTTCAAGGGCGAGGAGAAGTACCGCGTCATGTTCGAGGGCATCGCGTGCTGGCCGTATCTGCGCGTGACGTACTCCACGATGAAAAACCTCGGCATCAACGTGACCTCGTGCGTCTACGGTCCGTCGTTCGCGTTCCAGTACCACAACTTCGACGAGATGATGGAAGCCTACGCGTCCGTCCCGAACTCGATCAACATCGAGCGCTCCACCGAGCTGCGCGAGCGCCTGTGCCTGGAAGGCAAGGTCGACGGCGGCCTCATCCACATCAACCGCTCCTGCAAGATGTGGTCTTCGACCATGCCCGAGATGGCGCGCCGCATCACCAACGACCTTAACATCCCGGTGGTCACCTTTGACGGCGACCAGTCCGACCCGCGCAACTTCAGCGAAGAACAGTACGTCACGCGCGTCCAGGGGCTTGCCGAAATCATGGCAGCCAACGCGCAGAAGGGGGAGTAGAAGATGGCAACCATCAACGAACTCGTAGCACAGCTTTCCGAGGTTGCCGCCAACCCCACAGCCGAGCTCGACCGCCATATCGCCGCAGGCAAGAAGGTCATCGGCGTCGGGCCGTACTACGTCCCTGAAGAGCTCGTGTACGCGGCGGGCGGCGTGCCGTTTGGCGTGTGGGGCCGCATGGGCACAGCCACCGAGGCGCGCAAGTACTTCCCGCCGTTTTACTGCTCGCTGTGCCAGATGACGCTCGAGATGGGGCTCAACCACGAGCTGGACAAGCTGTCTGGCCTGATGACGGCGGCCCTGTGCGACACCCAGCGCGGCTTCTCGCAGAACTTCCGCGTCGGCGTGAGCCAGGTCCCGATGATCTTCGTCTCGCAGCCGCAGAACCGCGCCACCAAGGCCGGGCATGACTATGCCGTGAGCTCGTATCGCGAGCTCAAGACCACGGTGGGCGAGGCGTGCGACGCCATCATTGACGATACGGATTTGTCTTCGGCGATCAAGCTCTACAACGAGTGGCGCGCTGCGATGCGTACCTTCGCCAAGCTGGCCGGCGAGCGCCCGGCGCTCATCAGCGTCTCCGCGCGCAACGACGTCGTGAATGCCGGCTACTACATGGACAAGGCCGTGCACCTCGCCAGGGTGCGCGAGCTCAACGAGCTGCTCGCGGCACAGGAGCCGAGCACGGACGGTTACTCCAAGATCGTGCTCTCGGGCATCCTCTACGACATCCCGGCAATCAAGGAAATGCTCGACGAGAACAAGTACGCCGTCGTCGCGGACGACATCGCCAAGGAGTCCCGCGCCTTCGCGCTGCAGGTCCCCGAGGAGGGCGATCCCATCGAGGCCCTGGCAAGCGGCTACTGCGCCCTCAACAACGATTCCATCCTCTTCGACCCGGAGAAGTCGCATATCTCGCATGTCGTCGACATCGCGAAGGAAAGCGGCGCGCAGGGCGTCGTGCTGCTGCTCGCCAAGTTCTGCGACCCGGAGGAGTTCGATGCTCCGCTGCTGGCAAAGGCCTGCCGCGAGGCCGGGCTTCCTCTCGTGCAGATCGAGGTGGACCAGTCCGCAGAGAGCTACGAGCAGGCACGAACCCAGCTCGAGACCTTCAAAGAGCTCCTGTAGGATAGGCGGGAAAGAAAGCGTCCGGGCGCGCCGGCTGGTGTTGGGCGGAGCAGGCTCCGTGCCAATGCAGTGAGGCGCGCCCGCGTGCGATAAGGAGAATCAAGGTATGGCAGAGGCGTTCTACCTGGGAATAGACATCGGGTCCACGGCTTCCAAATGCGTCATCGTCGACGCGTCAGGCGAGGTCCGCGGCACGGGGCTGTACCCCTCCGGCGCGGGCACCAAGGGGCCGAGGACGGCGATGGACGAGGCATTGTCCAAAGCGGGCATCGCGTTCGAGGACATTGCGCGTTCCGTTGCAACCGGATACGGCCGCAAGCTCATGGACTGGGCAGATTCACAGGTTTCCGAGCTCTCGTGCCATGCAAAAGGCGCCTCGCATCTGTTCGAAGGCGTCCGGACGATCATCGACATCGGCGGGCAGGATGCGAAAGTGCTGCGTCTGGCACCCGACGGCACGCTCGAGAACTTCGTGATGAACGACAAGTGCGCTGCCGGCACGGGCAGGTTCCTCGACGTGATGGCGGGCGTGTTCGGCATTGACGTCTCGGAGCTTTCCGACTACGACCGCCAGTCGGACGCCGTCACGTCCGTGTCCTCGACGTGCACGGTGTTCGCCGAATCCGAGGTCATCTCAAAGCTCGCAAGCGGCGAGCCCATCGCGAACATCGTCGCCGGCGTGCACGAATCCGTTGTCGATAGGAGCTGCGGGCTGGCAAAGCGCATCGGCGTGGTGCCGCCCACCGCCATGACCGGCGGCGTCGCGCTGAACGATGCACTGCGCGATCGGCTAGCGGCAAAGCTCGGCTACCCCATCGAAACATCCGAATTCGCGCAGTTCAACGGCGCGTACGGCGCGGCGCTCTACGCGCTCGAAGGCCGCTAGAAAACTGCAAATTGGGGACAGTCCCCAATTTGCAGTTTTGCCCTTTCCGGGACTAATGAACTATTTGAAACTCGTCACGTTACGTGTTACATTATCCCTATGATCAAGACGTTCGCGGACAAAGAGACGGCGAGACTCTTCCTGGACGGCGAGTCCAGACGACTCCCGTCTGACGTGACGCGCCGGGCTATCAGGAAACTCGATATGGTCGACAATGCTCATGCGCT
>JBJEHP010000218.1:0-7322 GCA_051876145.1 Coriobacteriales bacterium
TTCTTCGGCGTGGTGGTGAAGACGCGGGTGCAGACGCCGCGCTTCTGCGGGTTGCCCTTGAGAGCAGGAGACTTGGACTTCTCTGCTGCCTTCGCGCGGCCCTTGCGGACCAGCTGGTTAATGGTAGGCAATGTGGGTTCCTTTCCGTTTGCTACCTTTTACTAAGAACCGGCGCTTGAGTGCTGTCAGGTTTCGCCTGATTGCACATCATGCCTTTAATCAGTCGAAACCTGACCCGGGCACACAAGCGCACAGCACTGCCAGTCCAACTGACAGCGCGAGTGGGTACATTACTACCCGATTTCAGGGATGTCAAACGCCACGGTTCCGGGTGTATCCTTCTTGCGGTCGCCCCTGACCTGCAGCGCTGCAAAATCTTCCAGAATTCTACGCTTCGCGTGCCCGCGGGGCCGCATCGCCGGCAAGCAGGCCTCACTTCTTCGCGGCGCGGGCCGCCAAAAAGCGCCTCAAGATCTCTCCGCCTGCCCAGGCGATGGCGATGCCAAAGGCTATGGCGAAGACGAACTCGGTCGTGAGCAGCCCGTAGTTGAGCGCCTGCTCGGCGTTGCCCTGCACGGCGTAGCTCATCGTGTAGTACAGGCCGCTGCCGGGGATGAGCGGTATCTCGCACACGATGTAGAAGATGGCAAGCGGCGCCTTAAACCTGATTGCAAGCACCTGCGCGTACACGGCGGCAAACGCCGAGGCCACGAGACACGGCACGAACACCCCCGAGGCAAGCTGGCCGCAGGCGAGGTAGACCGCCCAGGTAAGCAGGCCGCCGAGCGACGCCGGGACGAGGAGCCTGGGACGCAGGTTGAACAGGAGTGCGAAGCCGAGGGATGCCGGAAACGCCATCGCGAGCTGTATGAGTGCCTGCGTCGTCATGCTCCCACCGCCATGATGGCGACCATGTAGCCGAGCGCGAGCGCGCCTGCCCACAGAAGCGACTCGATGAGGCGCAGCGCCCCGGCAACCGTATCGCCCGCGAGCATATCGCGCATCGCGTTGGTGATCGCGATGCCGGGAATGAGCAGCATGATGTCGCCGATGATGATCTTGTCGATGTTGAGGCCGGGGACCACATGGGCCACAAGGCAGATGCCGAGGCCCGAGACGAGCGCCGCGACAAAGTCGAAGACGATCTCGTTGGGGCAGTAGGGCCTGAACTTGCTCTGGAGCACGCAGATGAGCACGGCGAACAGCGCCGAGACCACGCCATCCAGAGGCGACCCACCGAAGAACACCGCGAACGAGCCCGCCGCCAGGATGCTTCCCACGTACAGGTACGGGCGCGAGACGCAGGAGTTGTTGATGCGCTGGAGCTCCGCGGCAATCTGCGCGGGCCCGATCTTCTCGTCGCAGCATCTGCGGCACAGCGTGTTGAGCCGCTCGAGCTTGCCGAAGTTGTTGGACAGCGCCGTGTGGATGCGGCGGCTTTGCGTATGCTCTTTTCCGATGTCGTCGAGCATGGTGACCAGAATCGAGCTCGTGATCACGAACACGTTCATGTCGCGTGCACCGTAGGAATGGCCGATGCGCACGAGCGACTCTTCGACCAGGTTGACATCTGCCCCGCAGGCGATCATCGAGACACCGAGGTCGAGCATCTGCGTGAGCAGGCCATCGGGTATGGCACTTTGCCGCACCATCGGCACCTCCTGAAAAAAGCATTCACGGCAATAGAAAAAGGGAGCCCGGTTTCCCGAGCTCCCCCAAACTATAGCAGGCGATTTCTATTCGTCGATACCCGACTGCTGGTCGTCGTTGGATTCGGATTCGCTTTCCTCATCCGTCAACGTGAAGCCGGACTCGCTCAGCCCGCCGAGCATCTCCTCGAGCATCTCGTCGTCACTCGAAGCGCGGTGCAGTGCTGGGCCGCCGATGAGCTCGTCGGGGTCGGCGCTGTACGTCTTGGGGACGTCGCCGCCCATGTACATCGCGTCATCCGGCGAGAACAGCATCTCGAGCAGCTGCGATGCATCCGGCTCGTCGCCGCCCTTGGAATCCTCGAGGATGTAGAGCAGGTCGCGGTCTGCGAGCCCCGCCTTGAGCTCCTCGATGGCCTTCACGCCAATGCCCTCGATGCGGAACAGGTCGTCTTCGGTCTTGCCGGCCAGATCGCCGACCGTCTCGATGCCCGCCTCGCTGAACTTGTTGGCCCAGCGCTGGCTGACGCCAAGGTCGTCGAACAGGTACAGCTTCGCGACCTCGGGCGGAATCTTGGACGCCGCAGAGCCGGCATAGCCGTGGCCGAGGATCGCAGAGACATCGCCGGGCACGCCGCCGAGGTATTCCTCGCCGTCGAGCGACCACTCCTGGGGCTGCGGCAGGAGGCTTTCGGTCTCCTTGAGCTCCTCGGGCGCCCACTCAGGCAGCTGGTCGGCGCTCGCGCCGGAGCGGTCGATGCGCTCGCCCTTGTAGGTGAGCTGCAGCTCGCGGTAGCGCTTGAGGCCCGTGCCCGCGGGAATCGGCTTGCCGATGATGACGTTTTCCTTCAGGCCAACGAGGTGGTCGACCTTGCCCTCGATCGCGGCGTCGGTCAGGACCTTGGTGGTCTCCTGGAACGAGGCGGCCGACAGGAACGACTCGGTGGCAAGGGAGGCCTTGGTGATGCCGAGGATCAGCGGACGCGCCGTGGGGGCAACGCCGCCCTCGAGCATGACGCGCTCGGCCTCTTCCTCGAAGTCGTAGCGGTTGACCTGGGCACCGGGCAGGTACGTGGAGCTACCGGGATCGGTAACCGTGACCTTGCGGAGCATCTGGCGCGCGATGACCTCGATGTGCTTGTCGTTGATATCGACACCCTGGGAGGTGTAGACGTTTTGGACCTGGTCGACGATGTAGCGCAGCGTGGTGTTGACGTCGGTGAGACGCAGCAGCTCGTGCGGGTCGATGGAGCCCTTGGTCAGCTGCTGGCCGACCTTGACGGTGCACATGTCGGTGATGCCGGGCATGAGCTGGGCACGTGCAGAGGTCTCGTACTCGCGGACCTCGCCGTCCTCGTTGCTGATGGTGAGGGTGCGGCTGTCCTTGGTGCTCGTGATCTGCAGGGTACCGGCAATCTCGGCCAGCACGGCAAGGCCCTTGGGCTTGCGTGCCTCGAAAAGCTCGGTGACACGCGGAAGACCCTGGGTGATGTCCTCGCCGGCGACGCCGCCTGCGTGGAACGTGCGCATCGTCAGCTGGGTGCCGGGCTCACCGATGGACTGGGCGGCGATGATGCCGACCGCAGTGCCGAGGTTGACCGGACGGCCCGCTGCCAAGTCGTAGCCGTAGCACTTCTGGCACACGCCGTGCTTGGTATGGCAGGTCATCAGGCTGCGGATCTTGACCGTCTCGACGTTGTTTTCCGCGAACTCGGAGAGCTGCTCCTTGTTCTCGATGTAGGCGCCAGCGGCAAGAAGGACCTCGCCGGTCTCGGGGGCGACGACGTCTTCGGCGAGGCAGCGGCCCACCAGGTTGAGGTCGAGCGCGCCCTTGTCGTTGAGCACGGGCGTATCGACGCCGTCGCTGGTGCCGCAGTCCTCCTCGTGCACGATGACGTCTTGCGCGACGTCGACGAGACGACGGGTGAGGTAGCCGGAGTCGGCGGTACGAAGCGCCGTATCTGCCATGCCCTTTCGGGAACCGTGCGTGGAGACGAAGTACTCGAGAACGGTCAGGCCCTCGCGGAAGTTCGCCTTGATAGGACGGTCGATGATCTCGCCCTGCGGGTCGGCCATGAGGCCGCGCATACCTGCGAGCTGGCGAATCTGCTTGATGTTACCTCGAGCGCCGGAGTACGCCATCATGTAGATGGGGTTGAAGCGATCGAAGTTCTCGCCCATCGCGTCTCCGACCTCGTCGGTTGCGCGGGTCCAGATGTCGACGACCTTGCGATGGCGCTCGGCGTCGCTCATGAAGCCCATCTCGTAGTCTTCCTGGACCGCGTCGACCTCTGCGTCGGCGGCGGCGAGGATCTCGTCTTTCTGGGGCGGGATCGTCGCGTCGTAGACGGAGACGGTGATGCCTGCGCGCGTGGCGTAGTGATAGCCGATGGCCTTCAGGCCGTCGAGAATCTGCATCATCTCGGGCGTCGGGTAGCGGTTGGCGCAATCCTCGATGAGCTTGCTGACCTCGCCCTTGTCCATGATGTGGTTGATGTAGGCATGGTCTTTGGGCAGCACGCCGTTGAAGATGATGCGGCCGATGGTGGTCTCGATCAGCTCGCCGGCCTTGCGCTCGTCGAACACGCCGTACTCGACCTCGACCTTGGTGTCGTACTTGAGACGCACCTTGATCTTGGCCTGCAGGTCGACGTCTGCGCGGGAATCATAGGCGTTCTGCGCGTCCTTGAAGTCCATGAACACGCGCCCCTCGCCCGGGAACCCGTCGCGGGCGGACGTGAGGTAGTACATGCCGATAATCATATCCTGCGTCGGAATGGTGAGCGGCTTGCCGTGTGCCGGCGATTTGATGTTGTTGGACGAGAGCATGAGCACGCGCGCCTCGGCCTGCGCCTCGGAAGACAGCGGCACGTGGATTGCCATCTGGTCGCCGTCGAAGTCGGCGTTGAAGGCGGTGCAGACGAGCGGGTGCAGGCGGATTGCCTTGCCTTCCACCAAGACCGGCTCGAACGCCTGGATGCCCAGACGGTGCAGGGTTGGTGCGCGGTTGAGCATGACGGGGTGGTCCGTGATGACCTCTTCGAGGACGTCCCAGACGACGGATGCGCCGCGGTCGACCATGCGCTTGGCCGCCTTGATGTTTGCCGCATGCTCGAGCTCGACCAGGCGCTTCATCACGAACGGCTTGAACAGCTCGAGGGCCATCTGCTTGGGGACGCCGCACTGGTAGATCTTGAGCTGCGGTCCGACGCAGATGACGGAACGGCCGGAGTAGTCGACGCGCTTGCCGAGCAGGTTCTGGCGGAAGCGGCCCTGCTTGCCCTTGAGCATGTCGGCGAGCGATTTGAGCGGACGGTTGCCGGGGCCGACGACCGGACGGCCGCGACGGCCGTTGTCGAACAGGGCATCGACCGCCTCTTGCAGCATGCGCTTCTCGTTGTTGACGATGATCTCGGGTGCCGACAGGTCGAGCAGCTTCTTCAGGCGGTTGTTGCGGTTGATGACGCGGCGGTACAGGTCGTTCAGATCGGACGTCGCGAAGCGGCCGCCGTCGAGCTGCACCATCGGGCGCAGGTCGGGCGGGATGACCGGGATGACGTCGAGGATCATGTCATGCGGCTCGTTATCGCTGCGCAGGAAAGCCTCGACGACCTTCAGGCGCTTGACGGCCTTCGCGCGCTTCTGGCCCTTGCCGGTCTTGATGGTCTCGCGGAGCTCCTCGGCGGTCGCCTCGAGGTCGACGGCGTCGAGCAGGTCGCGGACGGACTCCGCGCCCATGCCACCGCGGAAGTAGTCGCGGTAGTTCGTGCGCATCTCGCGGTAGAGCGCCTCGTCGGCGATGAGCATCTTCGGTTCGATCTTGAGGAACATGTCGAGCGCCTCGGAACGCAGGTCCTTGCGCTCCTCGAAGTCGTCGCGCAGGTCCTCGATCTCGCGCTCGACCTCGTCGGGCGTCATGAGGTCGTCCTCGTCGTACTCGCGCTCGCCCTCTTCGTTGAGGTACTCGGTGCTCTGATGGCGCGTGAGCTCGATCAGACGGTCGCGCTCGGCGTCGAGCTCTTCGAGCTGTGCTGCCAGCTCCTCCTTGAGCTCCTCTGCGTCCTCTTCGCGTGCCTCCTCGTCAACCCAGGTGATGATGTTGCTCGCGAAGTACAGGACCTTCTCCAGGTCCTTCGGAGAGATGTCGAGCAGGTAGCCCAGGCGCGACGGGGAGCCCTTGAAGTACCAGATGTGGCTGACCGGAGCGGCGAGCTCGATGTGGCCCATGCGCTCGCGGCGCACCTTGGAGCGCGTGACCTCGACGCCGCAGCGCTCGCAGACGATGCCCTTGAAGCGGATGCGCTTGTACTTGCCGCAGGCGCACTCCCAGTCCTTGGTGGGGCCAAAGATCTTCTCGCAGAACAGGCCGTCCTTCTCGGGCTTGAGGGTGCGGTAGTTGATCGTCTCGGGCTTCTTCACTTCGCCGTGGGACCAGGAGCGGATCGTCTCGGCACTGGCAAGGCCAATGTGGAACTCGTCGAAGTTGTTTACATCGAATACAGACGTCATTCCTTACTCCTCCCCCTCGATGTCGTTAATCGTTTCGTTCACGTCTTCTTCCTCGTTGTTGAGCTGAGCGAGGCCATCGGCCAGGGCGTCGAGCGCGTCGACTGCCTCTTCGCTGGGTTCCTCGCCTTCAGCGGGAAGCTGCAAGATATCGGTGTCCTCGTTGGCGTCGTCGGGACGTGCGTCGGTGTTGTGGCCGACGAGCTCGACGTCGAGGCACAGGCCCTTCATTTCCTTCTCCAGAACCTTGAAGGACTCGGGGACCTCGGATGCGGGGATGTTCTCGCCCTTGACGATCGCCTCGTACGCCTTGACGCGGCCGGCCGTATCGTCGGACTTGATGGTCATCATCTCCTGCAGGACGTTTGCCGCACCGTACGCGTACAGTGCCCAAACCTCCATCTCGCCGAAGCGCTGGCCGCCGAACTGCGCCTTGCCGCCCAGCGGCTGCTGGGTGATGAGGCTGTAGGGGCCCGTCGAGCGAGCGTGGATCTTGTCGTCGACCATGTGGTTCAGCTTGAGCATGTAGGTCTGGCCGACGGTGATGGGCTCGCGGAACTTCTCGCCCGTGCGGCCGTCGTACAGGTCGGTCTTGCCGTGCTCGGACACTTGCGCCACGAACGGCAGGTAGAACTTGTCGCCGTACTTCTTCTGAGCCTTGGCGATGCGGTTCTTGTTGCCCTTCAAGATGACGTCGGAGATCTCTTCCTCGGTCGCGCCGTCGAAGATTGGCGTCGACACGAAGAACGGGCCCTCGACCGGCTCGTCGCCCTCGTCGTTCCAACCGTTGAGCGCGGCCCAGCCCAGATGGTTCTCGAGCAGCTGACCGACGTTCATACGAGACGGAACACCCAGAGGGTTCAAGATAACGTCGACCGGCGTGCCGTCTGCCATGTAGGGCATGTCCTCGACCGGCAGGACACGCGAGATGACGCCCTTGTTACCGTGGCGGCCGGAGAGCTTGTCGCCCTGCTGGACCTTGCGCTTCTGCGCGACGTAGATGCGGACGAGCTCGTTGACGCCCGGGGCCAGCTCGTCGCCGGCCTCGCGGGAGAACTGCGAGATGCCGATGACGCGGCCCGAAGCGCCGTGGGGCATCTTCAGGGACGTGTCGCGGACCTCGCGGGCCTTCTCGCCGAAGATGGCGCGCAGCAGGCGCTCCTCGGC
>JBJEHP010000219.1:0-1951 GCA_051876145.1 Coriobacteriales bacterium
AGACGTAGCTCGGCCACTGGTAGGGCTCCACTTCGAAGCAGGGGCGCCCGTCTTGCGCGGCGACCTTCCCGTCGACCACGGTCAAGCTCACGTCGAAGTCCTCGAGCGAGCCGAACAAGACGAGGTCGACGCATTTGCCCGGGGCAATCGAGCCCATCTCGTGTTCCAGGTGGAAGCAGGTCGCAGCGTTGATGGTGGCCATCTGCACGGCGACGAGCGGGTCGATGCCGCAGGCGACCGCCAGGCGCAGGATGGCGTCCACGTGCCCCGCCGCGGCAAGCGTCTGGGCATCGCGGTCGTCCGAGGAAAGCGTCGCGAAACGCGGGTCCACCGTCCCGCCCGCGATGGCCTCCGCGAGCGCCGGAAGGTCCTGCTCGGCAGAGCCCTGGCGTAACTGCGCGTAGCAGCCGAGCCGCATGCGCGCGATCACGTCGCCCGGCGTCGCAGACTCGTGGTCGGCCGTGATGCCTGCGGCAATGTAGGCGTTGAGGCCGCGGTCGATGTCGGGCGCCGGATAGTGCCCGGTCACCTCGAGGCCGGCGCGCAAGGTTGCGTTGACCTCGGCGAGCACCTCGTCGTCGCCGCGCAGCACACCCCCGAAGTTCATCATCTCGCCCAGCCCCGCCGTGCTCTCCCAGCTCATGCTGGCGGCGATATCGCCCGCGTCCACGACGGCCCCGGCGTCCTCGTAGCCCTTCACGCTGGGCACGCAGCTCGGCGTGGTGATGAAGGTCTTGAGCGGGGTGCGCTGCGCGTCGCGCGCCATCTCGCGCACTGCCGCAAGCCCGGCCACGTTGGCTATCTCGTGCGGGTCCCACATGACGGCGCTCGTGCCGTGCGGCAGCACCGAGCGCGCGAACTCGGAGGGAGTGAGCATGCTCGACTCGAGGTGGATGTGGCTGTCGATGAAGCCGGGGGCCGCATAGCGTCCCCGCGCGTCGATGACCTGCGTTCCTGTTCCCACGCAGTGCTCGGCGGTGTTTCCGTCAAGCCCCACGTAGGCGATCCGTCCGCATGCGATCGCGATGTCCACGTCATCGACGACTTCGCGCGTCGGCGTCGAGATGAGGCGCGCGTGCCTGACGACGAGGTCGGCGGGCAGGTTGCCTTGCGCCACCGCGATAAGCGTCTTGTTGCACTCCCACAGCGCCGACGTGCAGAAACGGTTGATCATGACTGGCCCTCCTTGGGGATCATCATCACATTGACGTCGCAGGTGCCGGTCACGCCCGGCACGGCGGTCTTGTAGCTGTACTGCCAGAACTTGAACGCGTAGGGCGTCTGGGGCTTGTCGACGTAATCGGCGCACCAGATGGGGTAGCTCGCGAGCTTCTGCAGGTCGAACTCGTAGGCCTCCCACATGAGCGTCGCGTACACGCCGGCATCGTAGCCGCCGTTCTTGACGGCGTTGCAGAAGATCACCGCGTTGTTGGTGAGCTGCTCGGGGCTCACGTTGTTGGCGCGTGCCTTGTCCTTCATCACGAACTCGGGGTCGTACATGACCGGCAGGTCGAGCGGCTTGCCGTCGAGCATCTCGAGCGCCGAGTCGGCCTCCTTCTGCGCCTCGGCGTCGTTGACGGCTTGCGAGAAGAAGTAGGCGCCTACCTGCAGGCCGGCGGCACGCGCGCCCTCGTAGTTGCTCTCGAAGAAATCGTCTTTGCCGATGGCACCGCTCTCGTACC
This sequence comes from Coriobacteriales bacterium, assembly GCA_051876145.1. Classification (GTDB taxonomy): domain Bacteria; phylum Actinomycetota; class Coriobacteriia; order Coriobacteriales; family QAMH01; genus CACZQA01. The sequence goes on from JBJEHP010000219.1 coordinate 1,683, forward strand.
CGCGGTAGCCCACCTGCAGGATGGCGAAGTCGTAGCCCGCCGCCTTGACGGCCTTCCAGTCGACGTTGCCCTCGTCCGAGGAGACGTCGATGCCGAGCTTGCTCGTGTAGCCGGGGCCCGTGTAGGTCATCTTGCCGTCGGCACCCTTGGAAAAGGCGCTGCTGTCGTACTGCGATTTGAGCGCCCCGAAGTTCGTCTGCACCGTGTGCGAGGTGCCGCCGGAATCGACGAAGGTGAAGGTCTGCTCGGTCTGCGTGTTCCAGGTCTTG
>JBJEHP010000220.1:0-1945 GCA_051876145.1 Coriobacteriales bacterium
CAAGCCCGCGGCAATCCAGTGGGGCGTCGCGCTCGACCAGCAGACCGGCGGCCAGCAGGCGGCGCACGCACTCGTCGCCATGTGGACCATCACCGGCAACCTGGACGTGCCGGGCGGCAACGTCATCGGACGTGCCTGCTGGGGCATCGAGCAGCCCAACTGGACCGGCACATGGGGCTATGACGAGCTCCTCACGGAGGAAGAGCAGAAGAAGCGCATCGGCATCGAGCGCTATCCCATGTTCGCCGTCGGCTTCAAGAACATGTCGTCCAACGCGACGATCGAGCAGTGGCAAAACGGCGGGCATCCCATCAGGGCGGCGTACTTCGCCACCAACAACTTCCTCGCCACGATGGGCGCCCAGGCCGAAAAGCAGCTCGAATGGTACAAGCAGCTCGAGTTCGTCGTCGTCGAGGACCTGTTCATGACGCCGACCATGATGGCGCTCGCCGACGTGGTCCTGCCTGCCTCGACCTACTCCGAGCGCAACGGCTTCGGCGGTTTGAACCCGTACCGCATCAGCAGCATCACCAAGGCCATCGAGCCCGTGGGCGACACGAAGCCCGACAACACCATCTTCCTCGAGCTGGGCAAGCGCCTCGTCGAGGCCATCAGGCCCGAGAACGCCGACATCGCCTGGCCGTGGGACACGGTCGAGGAGATGTGGGACTACGCCCTCGAGGACGGCGGCTTTACCTGGGAAGAGCTCAAGGAGAGCGTCTGGAAGTACCCCGAGTTCAAGTACCGCAAGTACGAGACGGGCGACCTGCGCGATGACGGCAAGCCCGGTTTCCAGACCGAGACCGGCCGCGCCGAGGTCTACTCGATGGTGTTCCATCACACGGCCTGGTCTGGACTCGACCCGCTGCCGAGCTACGTCGAGCCGGTGGAAAGCCCGTACTCCGCTCCCGAAGACGTCGCGGAGTACCCCTACATCGTCACCTCCGGTCAGCGTGTCCCGCACTTCTTCCACTCCGAGCAGCGCCAGATCGCCAAGCTCCGTGCGCTGCACCCCGACCCGCTGTGCCACCTCCATCCCGACACGGCAGCCAAGCACGGCATTGCCGAAGGCGACTGGATGTGGCTCGAGAACAAGCACGGCCGCTGCAAGTACCGCGCAGCGTTCGACCCGACCTACGACCCGCGCGTCATGCAGTGCGACCACGGCTGGTGGTTCCCCGAGCGCAAAGACCAGGCGGAGGAGAACGTCGAGGACGAGAAGAAGGGGCTGTTCGGCGTGTTGGAATCCAACATCAACAACCTCGTCCCCTTCGACGCCGGCGTATCGGGCTTTGGCTCTAACTACAAGGCCATGATGTGCAAGATCTACAAGGCCGAAGACTAGCGGGAAGGAGCGAAAGAAGATGGCTATTCAAGGAATCCTGATCGACGTCAACTACTGCACCGGCTGCGAGGCATGCGTGCTCGCGTGCCAGCAGGAGCACGGTTATTCGGAAAAGCAGTTCGGCATCAAGGTGAGCAAGCTCGGTCCGCTCCAGATCACCGAGGGCAAGAAGGACTGGCAGCTCGACTTCATCCCGCAGTTCACGCGTTGGTGCGACCTGTGCGCCACGCGCGTCGGCAAGGGCAAGCGCCCGACCTGCGTGCAGCACTGCCAGGCGCAGTGCCTCGACTTCGGGCCGATCGACGAGCTGGCAAGCAAGGTCACGACGCCCAACCAGATCGTGGTGGCTATCAAAGAGGCCTAAATCGAAGCCTTCGGAAGGCTTCGTGAAAACCTTAGGCAACGTCCTTTTTTGGAAAGGAGGATATTGAGATGGTTGACGACAACTTTGGATACGAGGTGGCAGATCGGCTCATGCACGTCGACGTGCGCGCTGGCCACGAGTTTTCCCACGAGGTCCCCGAGTGGGCACGTGAGCAGGGGCGTATCGATTGGAAGGTCCGCTGCAGCGAGAACATGAAGAAGATGGAGCGCGGCGAG
>JBJEHP010000221.1:0-1933 GCA_051876145.1 Coriobacteriales bacterium
CGTCGACTTCGACATCTGGTTGACCGACACCGGCGAGTATGCCGACTACGTGCTGCCCGACTGCATGCCGTTCGAGCGCCAGGAAATCATCATGAGCGCATGCTACGGCCACATCGTGCTGCAAGAGCCCGCCATCGAGCCGGCGGTTGACTGCCGCAATGCCGTCGATTTCTTCACCGGCTTGGCACAGCGCGTCGGCCTGGGCGAGTACTTCGACAAGACCACCGAGGAGTGGAACGCGATGCGCCTGCAGCTCGGGTTCGACTATCCGCCCATCACGGCAATCGACCCGCCGCTCACGATGGAGCGTCTGAAGAAGGAGAAGCTCGTCCGCATGGCCATTCCCGACGAGCCCAAGTTCGACCCGCTGGTCAACCCGCCCACGACGGCTTCCGCGCGTATCGAGCTGTACGCGGAGACGCTGTACAAGGTCGGCCATCAGGTCACCGTCTACGAGCCGCCGTACGAGGCGGGCGGCAGCGAGAAGTACCCGTTCCAGTTCTTCACCGGGCGCCAGCGCTTCTTCATGCAGTCCATGTACACGGACGACCCGCTGATGATCAAGATGTCGGGCGGCAAGCCGACCATCCGCATCAACCCCAAGGCTGCCAAAGACCTCGGCATCGAGGAAGGCGAAAAGGTCGAGGTCTACAACGATCGCGGGCACATGGTTGCGCCCGCCCGTCTGGACGAGGCGGTTCCGCCGCGCACGATTCAGGCATGGTTCGGCTGGAGGCACAAGCACTACGAGGACGGCATGTACTCGGAGATGCTTCTCCCGCTGTCCGGGCATGAGGCAACTGACGAAAACCCACTCTCGGTCCAGTGGTGGAATGACTACATGGAGCAGGTCCCCGAGGGGACGCCGGGCAACCTGCATGTCGCGACGGGCGTGTGGGACACCATCTGGGATTGCTCGTGCAATATCCGCAAAGTCGCCGATGGAAAGGAGGCCTAGCAATGGCCGCTAACGAGATTCTGGTTGACCTCGAGCGCTGCACGGGATGCTGGACCTGCGCGTTTTCCTGCAAGTTCGCACATGGCCTCGATGATGACGACTGGCGCATCGTCGCACGCACGCTGGGAAGCGGCGAGGGCATCGACAAGCCCGCTGGCACGTGGGGCGATCTGCACATGGAGTGGATGCCCGTCTGGGCGACCAAGTGCATGCGCTGCGGTGCGAACGACTGCACCGAGAGCTATCCCGAGCCGTTCTGCGTGCACAACTGCCCGACGCGCGCTTTGTCTTTCGGCGATGTCGAAGACGAGTCAACGCCGGCAGGGGCACGTGCCGCCGAACTGAAGAAGGCCGGCAGGCGCTTCTTCAAGATGTCCGAGTTCGAGCAGACGCGACCGGGTATCACCTACGTGAACCGCAAGAGGTAACAACGCCATAAGGGGCAACGGGCGTTAAAAGAGGGGAGTCGGGGTCAACCCGGCTCCCCTTCTGGTTTTTGGGGCTGGGTTGATGCGTGTGCCGCGAGAGGCTGCGGATGCCGCGAGAGGCTGCGAGGGCGACGGAATCGGGCCCCGAAACGTCTCCCTTGGACTGCCCCGTGGCAAAAACCGTCTCCCTTAGCCTGCTTCATGTCATGCATGCCACGAGCTGCCTCAAGGGTGAGAACTCGATCGCCCGGAAATTATCCTTTGGCCTGCCTCACGTCATGCATGTCGCGAACTGCACCAAAGGCGAAACCCTCGACATTCGGGGGTTCTCCCTCGGCCTACTTCACGCCACGCATGTCGCGAAGGGTCCCAAAGGCGAAACACTCGATGCCCGGGGGTTATCCCTCGGCCCGTTCCACGGCCTCGGACGTCTCCCTTGGCCAGCTCCGCGCCATCTGACGGGCGGAGGTGCCGCGAGAGGCTGCGAGGGCGGATGACGTCCATATAGTGGTGTAAAAGACGGGAAATGAGCCAGAGGCCCGTCTTC
>JBJEHP010000222.1:0-7153 GCA_051876145.1 Coriobacteriales bacterium
TAGCTTCGTCGCCACCCAGGCATTCGAACGTGACTACGACGCGGCGCTTGCCTACCTAACCTATGAGCTTGCTTCGCCACGAGCGGCTGTGAATCTCATGAATGCAATGGAGAAGAGCGTTGAGAAAATCTGCGCGAACCCCTGTATTGACCATGTGAGCGCGAAGCCTTCGCTCGCGAGGCTCGAGTACCGCGAAGAGCTTGTGGGAAACTACGTGATGCTCTACAAAATCGAAGACGAGGCCATAGTCGCCAAGAGGCTCTTTCACGGGTCGCAGGATTACGAAAACTACCTGTGAATACCCGAATTATGTGGGATTATCGAGCGCCAATGGCTGGCATGGTATGTTTTTCCAGCAGGTAGAAATACGCTGTATGCTCGGGGTGCCGAGCTAGCGCTTAAGCGGCATGTTCTGTCGTCGGTCCCGAGGAGATTCGAGCCGTCCAGCGGGGCGGCTCTTTTCTTGCGCGGAGGACAATGGACATTTAAGATGCGCGACTCGGCGCAAGACCCGTTGATCAGGGCTGCCGATATGGTTGCCAACAGGCTCTACTACTGCGCGTGCCAGCAAAAATACGATCTTGTCAGGGGCAAGGTGAGGTACCGTATCTTGCCTTGAAGGTGTCGCAGCCCCGCGGCGTTCTCAGCATTCAGTCACACGTAGCTCAACGCGGCTGTCTGTTCGCTGGGGACAGGTGCCCCCTCACTTCTTTCCGACGGGTAGCGCTGAGCCTGAAAGCGCCATCGTTGCGAGCGCGACGGCTGCCGCCATCCTTCGGCATCCAGTTCTTGTAATCCGGCCTTATACTGCCTCCCCCTGCGTGGGAGCCGCTTGTCCTGGTTTGCCCGCGAAGTCCATGCGCACGATGCGCATTTTCACGAGCCCGTCGCAGCGGCGTGCGAGAAAGCGGTGCAGCCTGGTGACGGACGGGTCGGCCATGTCGTAGTAGCCGAGCATGTAGCCGCGCCCCGATACGCGCGCCGAAGGAATCCAAGCTGCGACTTCGGCGATGTCTTCAACGCAAAGGCAGTCGCCGTAATCTTCAATGCCGAAATTCCTGAAGGTCCGGCGCATGAGGAGCTTGCCGAATTTGCCGACCGTGTCGAACACGAGCCTGCCTCCGGGGAAGCGGCGCGCCAGCTCGGTCGCGAGGGCTTTCGCCTGATCAAAGGTGAGGTAGTGAAATACGCCGGCTGCAAAAAAGATGGCACCGCCTGAACCGTCGATCTTGTCCATCCACGTAAAGTCGTTCAGGTTGCTCGAGATGTTGAGCTCGCGTTCTCCTGCGGGGAAGAGCAGCTCGCGCGCCTTGATGATGTCGGGCATGTCCACGTTGTATATGCGGCAGGTGCCGTTATCGCAGACACACCCTGTCTGGTCGAGCCCGCAGCCCATGTTCACGACGGCACATTGCGGGTGACACGCCAGATAGTCGCGTATCTCCCACTGCATGTCGAGCTGGCGCACTGCAGCTCCGAGGGCGCCGAATTTCCACAGCGTGCTCTGCGCCTGCTGGTCGAGGTCGGTGAAGTTGTAATCGATGCTGGCGCAGATGCGCGCTGCGCTGTTGTCGCGGTAGAGCTCGGGGAATATCTCGGCGCAAAGCTTGCGGCCGTATAGGGGGATGATGAGCGTTTCCTGCACCGACCCGGGTTCTATCATGATTTTCGCCATCCGCGCCTCCAGAAAATGCAAGCCCTGCATCTTCGTTCGGCATAAGCTCGAGAGCGAGAGTCAGCCGCATCAAATATGTATATGTTAGCATGCGCTAACTCTAATGAGGGAGTGTCTTCTTGAGGCTTATCCGAGGGAGGGTTGCGGCTTGGGCGGGCATGCGCGTCCCCGACGCCACTCACCTCTGGCACTGCCAGGGATTTTTGGCTTACGGCGGCTTCTCGCCACCCACCTCTGGCACTGCCAGGGATTTCTGGCAGGTACGGCCCCCTCGCCACTCAGTTCTGGCACTGCCAGGGATTTTTGGCGCGATGGCGGATTTTTCTGGCACTGCCAATGCTGAGCGGCGTGGATGCCCCAAACGCCACCCAAAGCTGGCACTGCCAATGCTGAGCGGCCGTGCTTGGCCCGTGTCAATGAACAATTGGATCGGTGTATACTGTAATTCAGAAAGTCTGAAAGTTGGAATGAAAGGGCACGATCATGCTCGTAGAGCTCAAGGACAAATCTCAGGTGACCATTCCGAAAGCGGTCGTACGCGAGCTCGGTCTTGAGTGTGGTGACATGTTTGACGTGGTTGTTAACGACGGCGTGATCATGCTGGTGCCGGTCGTCGTCTACCCAAAGGCAAAGGCGGAGGAGCTCGAGGCGCTCGCCGCGTCCGCGCGTGAATCTGCCGCATCGGGAGACGCCGCCGTCTACGATGACGTCGAAGACCTCATCGCCGATTTGCACAAGGCGGTCTAGATGGCTTACCGCCTCCAGCTTGAGAAGCGGTTCGTCAAACGGTACTCCAAACTTTCCGAAAAGGAACGGGGCATGGTCGACGCCAAACTCCGCACGCTGGCTCGGGATCCTTGGTATCCATCGCTTCGTACAAAGCGCATTCAGGGCACGGGAGAGTTTGAGGTCAGCGTGAATATGGATATCCGCAAGGCGATTACCTTCGAGGGCGATAGGATAATCGTGATGCTTGACGTCGACCACCACGATAAGCTGCTGAGGCGCAGGTCAGCTCGGTAGCTTCTTCTTGTCGCATTGCGGTAAGGCAGTGGCCTGAAGCCCCCGCCCTCGCTCGCCCTGCGCGCCGATTCTCGCAATCGACGGTGTTGCGGCGTATACTCCGCAGCGGACATTTCGCCGGGGCCTTTGGCAAGCACCGGCACGAGAAAGGACAAGGTGGATGAAGAACTAGCGATGCAACACACACCCGCACGACCAAGCAGACCTGCTGGCGGCCATGCACGGGTGCAGCATCGCGTACGCATCTCCCACCCTACCCTCGCATCTCGAATACCATCAAACGCCACGCTGTCCCCGCATGGCCTCCTGCTCAACGAACGGAGGCACCTATGCAACTTGCCCTCTCTCACATCGACTTTACCTACCCGACTTCTCCCGAACCCGTCCTGAGCGACGTGTCGCTCACCTTCCCGCAGGGATGGACCGGAATCGTGGGCGACAACGGAAGCGGCAAGACGACGATCGTCCGCATTGCCTGCGGCTCGCTGCGCCCCGACGCCGGCACGGTCGCTCCCAAGTTCGTGTCCGGCTATTGCCCCCAAGACGCCACCGTGCGGCCGGCCAACTTGGAGGATTTCGCTCTGGCGTTCGACGGGCTCGCCGTGACGCTGCGCAACGATCTGGGGATTGGGGAGGACTGGGCGTGGACGTTCGACCAGCTCTCGAGCGGGCAGCAAAAGCGCCTGCAGATTGCCTGTGCCCTGTGGGCGCAGCCCGACGTGTTGGCGATGGACGAGCCAACCAACCACGTCGACGCCACGACCCGGCACGCAATCGCGGCTGCGCTTTCGCGCTTTGCGGGCGTGGGGCTGCTCGTCTCGCATGACCGTGAGCTGCTCGACGAGCTCTGCACGCAGTGCCTGTTCGTGGCGCGGGGCGCGGCGTCGATGCGGCCCGGTGGCTACACGCAGTCTTCGGCACAGGCAGCGCTCGAGCGGCAGAGCGCAAAGCGGGCTCGCCGCAAGGCAAGCAACGAGAAAAAGCGCATCGAGCGGGAGGCGCAGCGTCGCCGCGAGGAGGCGGATCGCGCCGCCGCCCATCGCAGCGGGCGCAATCTCGCCAAGCACGATAGCGACGCGCGCGAGAAGCGGAAGCGCTACCTCGTGTCCGGCCAAGACGGCAAGGTAGCAAAGCTCTCGGCGGCGATGACGGGGCGGCTGGCCAATGCCGAGAGCAGGCTCGAGGGTACGCGCGTCGAGAAGCGCTACGAAGGCGACATCTGGGCGGAGGCGCACCCTAGCCGCCGTCCGGTCCTGCTGCGCATGGAGCCCACGACCCTGCGGCGGGGCGACTTCGCGCTCTCCGTGCCCGCGCTGCATATCGGCAACAGCGACCATATCGGCCTCGTGGGCGACAACGGAACGGGGAAATCGACGCTGGTCACCCGCATCGTGGAGGCACTGCCTGCGGATGTGCGCTGCCTCTTCATCCCCCAGGAGCCAGGCGAACGGCGAAAGCTCGAAGCGGTGGACGCCCTGCGGGGTCTTTCGGCTGGCCAGCGAGGGAGGGCGCTCTCGATCGTGGCACAGCTCAATTCGGACCCCGCGCGCCTGCTCGAAGGCGGGCCGGTGAGCCCCGGCGAGATGCGCAAGCTCATGCTGGCCCTTGGGATCCTGGAAAAGCCCGAGCTCATCGTGATGGACGAGCCCACCAACCATCTAGACATCGGGTCGATCGAGGCGCTCCAGCGCCTGCTCGCGGCCTGGCCCGGTGCGCTGTTGCTGGTGTCCCATGATGCCGCAATTGTGCGGGCGAGTACGAGTATCACCTGGAGGACGCAAGCCTGCACGGGCGGACACGAGCTCGTGGTGAGCTAGCTGGCCTTGTGCCGGCGCACCTCTCTGAGCTCGCGGAAGCTTCGTTGACATGCGTCCTCCCTCCCTCCCCTCATCCACCGGGGCAAAAGCAAAAGCGTAAAAAGGGGGCTGCGGCGTTGTCTCGCCACAGCCCCCTCGGTGCACGTTGGTAGTTCTTGCAGCCTCTAGACGATGATCTCGTCGAAGTCGGGGTCGGTCATGCACTCCTTGATGCGGATGATCTCCTCGGGGCCTTCGGGCCTGCCGGCTGCCAGGGCTGCCGGGACCTCGATGCGCTCGCCTGCGTGCTTGGCAAGCAGCTCGTCGAGCTCGCCGAACTCGAGCACGCGCTGCGGGCAGCTCGCGACACACGCGCACTCTTCGCCGCCGTCGCGCAGCGACTTGCAGGTATCGCAGCCCTTCAACGGGAGCGAGATGTGGTAGCCACCGGGCTTGTACCCCTCGCCCGTGAGGTACGTGCGCACATAGCGGTAGTTGACGCCGACGGGCAGGTCGTGAACATCCTTGCAGGCGACTTGGCAGGTCCTGCAGCCGACGCAGTTCTCCGCGTCAAAGTAGAAAGCAGACTGTGCCATCTTATGCCTCCATCTCTTCAGCGAACTTGGGGACGATCGGCTCTGCGAGGTAATCTGCCGGAATCTTGATGGGTCCCTCGTACTTCTCATAATCGACCAAGATGGAGTTCCACGAGTTGAGGAAAGGCGTCGTGGTGCGGTTCGAAGCGGTCAGGATGTTGTCGGCGCCGGCCAGATCGATGCCGGTCTCCTCATCGATGCGCGCAGTCGCGCCGTGGGGCATGATCACGCAGCCGGGCATGACGCAGCGGCTCACGGTTGCGGGTCGCAGGAACGAGCCGTAATCGTTGTGCACGAGGATGATGTCGCCCTGCTTGATGCCCTTTGCCTCGGCGTCCTGCTTGTTGATGAAGATCGGATTCTGGAACGCCTCGCGGACCCACGGCACATTGTCGCAGTCGGTGTGCGCGCGACGCGGATAGTGGTTGTGCGTCACCTGGAACGGATACTTGGACCTCTTGGCCTCTTCATGGCTGAAGGGGTGCTCGAGGTACTTGGGGAGCGGGGAGACCTTCACGTAATCGAGGAGACCCTCGCCGCCATCGGCGTAGCCGTTGACCATGTCGTACCAATCGGAGAGCTGCTGGCAGTAGATCTCGAACTTGCCCGAGCGGCTCGTAAGTGCGTAGGTATCCGGGTCTTCGATGAACGACTGGTAGGCAATGCCGCCGGGGCAGTCGGAGCCATCGTCTTCGCGCACGACGCGGTAGACGCCCTCGTCGATAAGCTCCTCGAAGGGGATGATGCCCTCCTGGGGCCGGTAATCGACGCCGTAGCGGTCGATGTCTTCCTGCGTGACCGTGGCGATGGGCACATAGTTACCGTCCTTGAAGACGGATGCCTGCGCCATCTGCTCGAACCACAGCTGCTTTTCGGTCTTGGGGTACAGCGCGGCGAGCTGTTCTTCGGTCAGGCCCAGACGACGGCCGATCTCGATGGCGATTTCGCGGTCGTCCTTCGTGTCGGCAAGAGGCTCGATGACTTGGCGCCATGCGAAGACGTTCTCCTTGTCGGAGGCGATCATCGTGCCCGAGTAGAGGCAAGACGCGGTGGTCTCCCACTTGGTGTTGACCGGCAGCACGACGTCGGCGTACTTGGCGTCGAGGCGCAACAGGTAGCACGAGGATACGACGAAGTCCACCTTGCGGAACGCCTCGATGCCCTGGTTGATGCCCGCCTGGCTCTGCAGGAAGTTGTTGGTCTCGGAGATGATCACGTGGATGTCGACATCACGCTTGATAGGCGCGTGCTGAGGCTGACCGGGGAAGCTCGAGCCAGAATCGTACGCGTAGCCGTCCAGGATGTTCTGCCACATGCAGTCGGTGGAGAGCACGTCTTCGATCGGGTTGCCGGCGTTGGTGAAGCGGAACGGCGGACCACCCATAGGCTGGTTGGTCAGCGGCACGCCGCCGGTATTGAAGGCACCGTAGTACTGGTCGTTGGAGCAGCCGTTGCCCGGCTTGCCAAAGTGGCCGCCCATGCAGGAGAGCGTCATGAGCATCTGCGGGAGGTTCTCGGAACCCTTGGCGCGTGCCGGAGCGGCGCAGGCGTGGGTGGCGACGTTGTTCTTGCGGCTCATGATCTCGGCAAAGCGGTCGAAGAACTCAATCGGCGTGCCGCAGCGCTCACTTGCCCACTCGGGGGTCTTGGGGACGCCGTCGGACTTGCCCGTCAGGTAGTCGACAAAGCTCTCGTTGGTCTTGGCGTCTTCCGGCATATGCTCGGAGTCGAAGCCAACCGTGTACTTGTTGAGGAAGTCCCAGTCGATCAGCGAGCCGTTCTCGTCCTTCTGGAGCATGACGTAGGCGACGCCAAGGAGGAATGCGGTGTCACCGCCCGGGCAGACGGGAATCCACTCGGCGTTGGTGAATGCTGCCGTCGCATTGAAGTCGGGGCCGACGTACACGAACTTGACGCCGGCTTCTTTCGCGTGCTTCAGGTAGTAGGACGGGTTGCCGAAGGCACACCACGAGGCGTTGTGGCCGTAGAGCACCACGTAGTCGGAGTTCACCAGGTCCATGCGGTCGTTGGACATCGTGCCCGAGGTGCTCTGGATGTAGCCG
>JBJEHP010000223.1:0-7126 GCA_051876145.1 Coriobacteriales bacterium
AGCCTTGCGCAGCCGCTCAACCAGGTCGCGGTTTTCCGCAACGGCAAAGAAGTCGACCACGCCCTCGGCGACGACCTCCCCCACGCCGTCTACCTGCATGAGCTCGGGAGCAGACGCGTCCATGATCGCATCGACCCCGCCAAATGCCTTTGCCAGGTCCTCGGCCGTCGTCTTGCCGATGTTGCGCACGCCGATGCCGAACAGCACGCAGTCGAACGGCTGGCGCTTGGAGGCCTCGATCTGCTCGAGCGCCTTCTTGGCGTTTTTCGTGCCGAAGACGCGCGGGGTGCCGTCCTTCTTGACGTCGCCCGTCTCGACCTGCGCGAGCTCGTCGAGCGTCAGATGGTAGAAGTCGACCACGTCGTGCAGCTTGCCCTGCGCGATGAGCCGCTCGATGATCTTCGGGCCCAGCCCGTCGATGTCGAGTGCTCCCCTGCTCACCCAATGCTCCAGGCGCGTCTGGAGCTGGGCGGGGCACTCGGAGTTGTCGCAGCGCAGAAACGCGCCGTCGCGGTGCACGGCAGCGCCGCAGCTCGGGCAAGTCTCGGGCGGGACCACGACCTCGCTTGCGGGCGGTCTCAGCTCCGCGATGTGCCCGACGACCTCCGGGATGACGTCGCCCGCCTTGTGGATGACGATCGTGTCGCCAATGCGCACGTCCTTGCGGCGCAGCTCGTCGTAGTTGTGCAGCGTCGCGCGCGCCACGACCGAGCCGTCCACCGAGGTCGGGTCGAACTCGGCGACGGGCGTGAGCGCACCGGTGCGCCCGACCTGCCAGGCGATGTTGCGCAGGATGGTCGTCTTTTCCTCGGGCGGGAACTTGAACGCGATGCACCAGCGCGGTGCCTTTGCCGTGAAGCCGAGCGCCTCTTGCAGCGCGAACTCGTCGACCTTCACCACCACGCCGTCGATGTCGTAGTTGAGGCCGTTGCGGTTCTCGAGCGCCTCGGCGCAGAAGTCGTGCACCTCCTGCTCGCTGTTGACCACGCGGATGTTGGGGTTGACGGAAAAGCCGCAGACCTTGAGCCACTCGAGGAACTCCGACTGGCGGCTTGCGGGGACCTGCGCCTGGTTTGCCGCCGCGTATATGAACGTGGCGAGGTCGCGGTGCGCGGTGATGCTCGGGTCCTTCTGGCGCAGCGAGCCTGCGGCGGCGTTCCTGCAGTTGGCGAACGGCTTCTTGAGCGCGCGCTTGCGGCCCGTGCGCTCGCTTGCCTCGAGCTCGGCGTTGTACTTCCTGATCTCGTCGTTTTCCGCCTCGATTGCCTCGTTCAGGCGGTTGAAGGAGGTCTTGGGCATGTAGACCTCGCCGCGAATCTCGACGGGGCCGGCGATGCTGTGTGCGTTGCTTTGCGCGCTCAGGCGACGCGGGACGTCTTTGACCTGCCTGATGTTGACGGTCACGTCCTCGCCCACGCTGCCGTCGCCGCGTGTCGCCGCCCGGACTAGGATGCCGTGATCGTACGTGAGCGCAATCGAGGAGCCGTCGATCTTGAGCTCGCAGACGTACTGCAGCGGGCGCCCCACCGCCTCGCGCGTGCGGCGCAGCCATTCGTCGAGCTCCTCGAGGTTCATGGCGTCTTCGATGGAGTACATGCGCACGGCGTGCTGCACCGGCTCGAAGCTCGAGGAGACGGCGCCGCCCACCGTCTGCGTGGGCGATGTCGCGGTCCGGAGCTCCGGATAGCGGTTCTCGATTGTCTCGAGCTCGCGTTCGAGCGAGTCGTAGACGGCATCGGGCAGCTCCGGCGCGTCTTGCTGGTAGTACTGGAAGCGGGCACGCTCGATGATCTCGCGCAGCTCGTCGACGCGCGTGCGAATCTCGTCAGTCGGCGCGTCGGGCCAGGTCTCGACGTTTGCCGGCAAGGGACTCGCGAACACGCTGGGCTGCCCGGCGTCTGCCGCCGTCTCCCCGTCGTCGTGCATATCGAAGATGGATTCCTGCTGTCCTGCTGTCGTCACGCGAAATGCTCCCTACCAAACCGTTAACCGTCTGCCTCGTCCTCAATAATCGCCGCCGTGCCCGGGCACGGCGCAGGATGCCTCAGCCCTTGCTCTTCGCCCTCAGCACGTGCTCTGCCGCCAGGCGCATGACCTCGCGCGGGACGGGCTCGTCAAGCCCCATCGCATCTTCCCAGATCTCGACCGAGAGCGCCGCCTGCTCGACGAGCATCTCCAGACCGTCCATGGCAAACGCCCCGTTGTCGCGCGCGCCCGCCAGAATCTTCGTGATGCCGTGGTTGTAGACCGTGTCGAACACGACCTGCCCTTCGTGGAAGAGCGACACGTCGACAATGGCCTCATCGTCGGGCTTCATGCCCCGCGGCGTCGCGTCCACGACGATGTCGGCCTTGGGGATGATGCGCGCAGCGTCTGCATACGACGCGTAATCGAGCACGCAGACCGCGCCCTGCGGCAGGCTCAGCTCGAGCCGCTCGACCGTCGAGCGGGCCTTGGCGCGCTCGCGCGAGAACAGGCACACCTCGCGTGCGCCCGCCGCGCCAAACGCCGCGGCGATCGCCACCGACGTGGGACCGGTCCCGCACACGGCCACCGTGCGCCCCGCCGGGCTCATGCCGCTCACGCGCTCGATGGCCCCGACGGCTCCCGTGCCGTCGGTGTTGTAGGCGTACAGGTCGAACCCCTTGCGCACGAGCACGTTCGCGCCGCCGGCGGCATCGGCGGACGGGTCGACGTAGTCTGCCCGCGCGAGCGCGAGGCGCTTGTACGGCATGGTGATGTTCATGCCCTTGTAGATGCCCAGGCGCACCTTGTCGATCAGCTCCGAGGCGCTTTGCTCGTCCTCGCAGAGCACCGCCGAATAGCGCCAGGTGCCAAAGTGTGGGCAGCTCTTTGCCATGTGCTCGTAGAGCTTGTTGTGCATGACGGGAGAAAGCGAATGCCCCACCGGATTGCCGATGAGCACGAAGCGGTTGAGCAGCTTGCCGTCGAGCACCTCGTCTATATCCACGTGCGAACCTCCGCATCGTTATGTTTCTCGCTTGCATGCTGCGGTTCGAGCCCCGCGCAGGCGAGGTGGTCGACCACACGCAGCAGCCGCGTGTGCCACAGGTCGTTTTCGGAAAGCGGGCGCACCAAGATACCCCGCATCCCCGCGCGATGCGCTCCGAGGATGTCGGTGTAGGTCTGGTCGCCCACGAGCACCGCCTGCCCTGGCTCCACCCCGCACAGCCCAAGTGCTTGCGCAAAGCCGCGGCCAAGCGGCTTTTTTGCCCCCTGGATGGCGGGCAGGCCCAGCTGACGCGCGGCTTCTGCCACTTTGGGCTTGTTGGAGTTCGACAGGATGCAGACTTTGAGGCCCGCGTCCTTGAGCCCTTGCACCCATGCCGCGATGCTCACGGGGACCACGTGCAGCCCGCGCGGGAGTATCGTGTTGTCCAAGTCGAGGAACACGGCACGGACCCCCTGCGCGGCAAGCCACGAGGCGTCGATGTCGAGCACCGACGTGAAGTATGCATCGGGCCTGAGACGCATTTACTGGTTGCCCTCTTTCGCCCACGCCGCATCGAACTCTTGCTGCGTGTTGAAGAAGTAGACCTGGTTGGCGGACTCCGAGTAGAAGAAGTACAGGTAGCTCGCCGAGCTCGGGTTGGCTGCCGCCTTGAGCGATGCCAGGCTCGGGCTGCAGATGGGTCCTGCCGGCAGGCCTCTGCTGTTGGGGTTGCGCGTGTTGTACGGGCTCGTGGAGGCGAGGTCGGAAGCGGTCAGCTCCTCGGTCATGTCCTTGCCCACGGCGTAGTACGTCGTGACGTCGCTGCCCAGCGACATGTCGGCGTGCAGCCTGTTGTAGAACACCGCCGAGATATCGGCCTTGTCCGAGTCCGTGCGCGACTCTTTTTCGATCATGGACGCGAGCGTGACCACGTCGTATTCGGTCAGGTTCTTGCTCTTGGCGTAGCTCATGTCCACAGTGGAGATCTGCGCCTCGTACTGCGCGAGCATGTCGCGGATCAGGCTGTCGACGCTCACGTCGGACTTGACGTTGTAGGTGGAGGGGTACAAGAAGCCCTCGAGGGAGCCGCCGTAGCAGTTGGCGAGCACCGGATAGTCTGACGCGTACTTGGACGCGCCGGTCGAGGCCGTCCTATAGAACTCGTCCGCATCCAGGCCGCAGGCATCTGCCACCGTCTGGGAAATCTGCTTGAGCGTGTAGCCCTCGGGAATGGTCACGGTCTTGACCTTGCCGTTTGCGATGCGGTCGATGATGTCGTCGATGTCCTCGCCACCGGTGAAAGTATAGTTGCCCGCCTGCAGGCTCGCGCCCTCGCCCAGCTCCTTCACGCGCTGCGTGAAGCTGTCGCGCGACTCAATCACGCCGTTATCGACGAGCAGGTCGGCGATCTGCGTGGTAGAAGAACCCGACGCGATCTCGACCGTGATCTCCTGCCCCTGGCGCACCGTGCCCTTGTGGTCGGCGCCCCCTCCGACGAGATACCAGCCCGCCGCCGCAGCAGCGATGACGATGATGACGAGCACGACGACGATGACGGGCGCCTTGCGCGACTTCTTGCGCTTGGAGCGCTTTGCGTCAGATGGAATGTAGACTGCCGAGGAGCCTTGACGCGCGGCAGCGCGCCCCTTCGACTTCTTCGGCGCAGAGTGCCTGCCTGCGGCCATGTGAGGTTCTCCGTTTCATTCAGACTTGTGCGCATCGAGCCACGACTGCAAGAACAGCGACGCGGCGACGCTGTCCACCTTGCCGCGCATATCGCGCTCGGACAGCCCCTGCTCGCGCAGGATGCGCTTTGCCTCCGCGCTGCTCAGGCGCTCGTCGCAAAACTCGAGCGGCAGTCCCGCGGTGTGGGCGATCCGTTCTGCAACCTGCCTCACGCGCTGAGCCTGCTTGCCGACCTGACCGTTCATGGACTTGGGAAGCCCCGAGACGATGAGATCGGGTTCATTATCCTCGAGCAGGTAGCGCCACGTGCGCGAATTCTCGAGAACTTCATGAGCGGGCATGACCTTGACGGGCATGGCGATGCGCGTATCGGTGTTGCCAACTGCAACGCCGATACGCTTCTCCCCGATATCGAGTGCTAAGACGCGCACGCCCTACGCGCCGAGAATCTCTTTGGCCTTGGCGATGGCAGCGTCAATGCCCTCGGCGTTCTTGCCACCTGCCTGTGCCATGGTCGGCTTGCCGCCGCCACCGCCGCCGATGAGCGGCGCGACCTGCTTGATGACGTCGTTGGCGTTGAAGCCCGCTGCGACGGCCGCATCGTTGCCCGCCGCGAGCATGATCGGCGTGCCCTTCTCGGCGTTGATCGCGAAGACGACCAGCGCGAACGGCTTGCCCTGCGCGCGCTGCTTGACGATGTCCCAGCCCTCGCGCATGTTCTGGACGCTGCCGCCCTCGCCCATGTTGACAATGACGAGCTTGTAGCCGTTCGCGTCGACGGCCGCCTTGATGTAGTCGGCGAAGCTGCCCTCGGCCGCGATCTTCTTGTTGCGCTTGGCCACGCGCTCATATTCGTCGAGCTGCTTTTGCATCTTCTCGACGCGCTCGGAGACGTCCAGCGGCGGAACCTTGAGGAAGCGGGCGGTCTCGCGCAGCTCCTCTTCGTACGTGGACATGTACTTGTACGCCTCGAGGCTCGTCACGGCCTCGATACGGCGCGTGTTGGCAGCGATGGAGGTCTCCTGCACGATCTTGAACAGGCCGATCTCGGAGGTGTGGCCCACATGCGTGCCGCCGCACAGCTCCTTGGAGAACGAGCCCGTCTCGACGACGCGCACGAACTCGCCGTACTTCTCGCCGAACAGCGCGGTGACGCCCGCCTCGCGGGCGGCGGTGAGCGACGTCTCGTACGTGAGCACGGGAGCATCGGACATGATGACGTTGTTGCAGATGCGCTCGACCTCGAGGATCTGCTCGTGAGTCATCGGCTCGAAGTGCGTGAAGTCGAACCTCAGACGGTCGGGCGCGACGAGCGAGCCGGCCTGCTTGACGTGGTCGCCCAGCACCTTGACCAGCGCCGCCTGCAGGATGTGCGTGGCGGTGTGGTTGCGGGCGATGAGCGCACGGCGGCGCTTGTCGATCTCTGCGTGGACGTTGTCGTCCTTGCGGATGGTGCCCGCGGTGATGACGCCCGTGTGCGCGGCGAGGTCCGCCTCGGGTTTGGTGGTGTTTTTCACCTCGATGGTGCCGTACTGGTTGAAGATGGTGCCCGTGTCGCCGACCTGGCCGCCCATCTCGCCGTAGAACGGCGTCTTGTCGAGGATGACGGTGACCTCGTCGCCCTCGTTGGCCTCGTCGACGATCTTCCCGTCAACGATGAGGTCGATGATGCGCGCGTCGCAGTCGTCTTTGCCGTAGCCGACGAACTCGGTCGCGCCGTGCGTATCGAGGATGTGCGTGTAGATGTCGCCGAAGCCCTTCCAGGCCTCGTCGTTGCGTGCCGCGCGGGCGCGCTCGCGCTGGGCGGTCATCTCCTGGTCAAAGCCGTCTTTGTCCACGTTGATGCCGCGCTCTGCGCAGATCTCGGCCGTCAGCTCGAAGGGGAAGCCGTAGGTGTCGTGCAGCGTGAAGGCGGTGACGCCGTCGAGGGTGTCCCCTGCCTTCAGGCCCTCCAGCGCGTCGTCCAAAAACTTCTCGCCCATATCGATGGTGCGGCTGAAGCGCTCCTCCTCGGACTCGAGGACCTTCTCGATGAGGGCCTTGTTCTCGACGATCTCTGGGTAGACCGGGCCCATCTCGTCGACGATCGCGTCGAGGAACTCCTTCAGGAACGGGCCCTCGATGCCGATCAGGCGGCCATGGCGCACGGCGCGGCGCAGCAGGCGGCGCAGGATGTAGCCGCGGCCTTCGTTGGAGGGCAGGATTCCGTCGCCCACCATGAAGGTGATGGCGCGGGAGTGGTCGGCCATGATGCGCAGCGACAGGTCGACCTTCTCGTCGACGCCGTAGGTCTTGCCGCTCAGGCGCTCGCCCACGCCCACCAGGCCGCGCAGGATGTCGGTATCGAAGTTGGAGACGACGCCCTGCATGATGCCAGCGACGCGCTCCAGGCCCATGCCCGTGTCGATGTTGCCGTGCGCGAGCGGGACCATGCTGCCGTCTTCCTGGCGGTCGCACTGCGTGAACACGAGGTTCCAGTACTCGAGG
>JBJEHP010000224.1:0-7111 GCA_051876145.1 Coriobacteriales bacterium
ACGGTAATTGACGTAGGGCATGCCAGCGCGCTCGGCGTTGGTCTTGACGGGCTCCTGAGCCTGCTTCTTGGTGCCGACGAACAGGACCTTCTTGCCCGAAGCGCCCAGGACGCTCAGGAAGGAGTACGCATCGTCGAGTGCGTACATGGTCTGCTTGAGATCGAGAATGTAGATGCCGTTGCGCTCGCCGAAGATATACGGTTTCATCTTCGGGTTCCAGCGACGGGTCTGATGTCCGAAGTGGACACCGGCTTCCAGCAAGGACTTGATAGACACAGTCGTAGCCATAGCTTTGCAAAACCTCCAGTTTTCGTTAATCCTCTGCCCCTGGTCTTCGCCGTACTGCCCGCAACCTCGTATCCGACGGGGCCACTAGCGGGGCGGCTCGCAAGAGCATGTGTCAGTGTCTGCTGCGCGAAATCGCACAGCCTTTAAAGCATACCCTTTGTCCGTGATGCCCACAAGGGGCAATTTAGCATGCGGAAGGGCTGCCCGAGGTGGTAGCAGCGCACAGTGTGCAGCTACCCGAGCACGACGAGGAGCAGCCCTTCGCCCACGCGCAGCTGGATGCGAGTGCCGAGCGCCTCGTTGCTCACGCCGAGCGGAAACGCCTGGGTGAGGTCCGCGTCCTCGAGCTCCCACTTGAGCCCCCGCTCGCACACGCCATGCGCGTCGCCGCCGAAGGCGAACACCGACATGCGCATGCCCGGCACGGTTAGAAACGTCACCTCGCCGTCGTGCGGGGCGACGGTGATCACGCGCTGGCCCTGCCCGTGCAAGGTGCCATGCGCCCCATGCGCTCGCAGAAAGAGCAGCGCCTGCAGGTTGGCGAGCTCGTGCCCCACGTCGCCGCCAAGCGCCGCGTGCAGCTCAAAGCGTGTGAACCCGCGGCGCAGCCCTTCCTTGAGCGCGGCGATCGTGTCGGTATCGTCCTTTTCGACCGGCAGCCTGACGCACGGGCAGGCATCTGCCGGATACTCCCCCTGCGCGAGGCTGTCGAAATCGCCGATGAGCAGGTCGGGGACAACACCCGCCTTCCGGCAGGTGCGAAAGCCCCCGTCGGCGGCGATGACGAAATCCCCCGCCTGGACGTCGATCCTCGTCTGCTGGCCCGGCCCCGCGCAGACGACGTGGCAGACGGGTTCGCGCCGCATATCCTTTCTGGAGTTCTCCCCTGCCATCTACTCGAACAGGTCCATCTCGCTGCGCTCGAGCGCCTTGTTGACGGTGCGGACCGCGCACATCTTGCCGCACATCGTGCAGGTGTCGTCCTCTGTCGGCGGCGCGGACTCGTAGTACTCGCGCGCACGGTCGCCGTCGATGGCGAGCTTGAACATGCCCTCCCAGTCGAACGCGTGGCGCGCCTGCGCCATCTCGTTGTCGCGCTCGCGGGCGCCGGGCACGCCCTTGACGATGTCGGCGGCATGGGCGGCGATGCGCGTCGCGACGATGCCGTCGCGCACGTCGTCGACATCCGGCAGGCGCAGGTGCTCCGCCGGGGTGACGTAGCACAGGAAGTCCGCGCCGCTCGACGCCGCGAGCGCGCCGCCGATGGCCGAGGTGATGTGGTCGTAGCCGGGTGCGATGTCGGTCACGAGCGGGCCGAGCACGTAGAACGGGGCGCCGTGGCACAGGCGCTTCTCCATCTTCATGTTGCTTTCGATCTCGTCGAGCGCCATGTGGCCCGGGCCTTCGATCATGACCTGGACGTTGCGCTCCCATGCCCGCTTGGTGAGGTCGCCGAGCTCGATGAGCTCGCAGATCTGCGAGGCGTCGCTCGCGTCGTCGATGCAGCCCGGCCGGCACGCGTCGCCCAGGCTGACGGTCATGTCGTATTCGTAGAGGATGTCGAGCAGCTCGTCGTAGTGCTCGAAGAACGGGTTCTCGTTGCCGGTCAGACGCATCCACGCGAACAGCAACGACCCTCCCCTGCTCACGATGTTCATCGTGCGGCCCGAGCGCATGAACGCCTCGACCGTGCGCCTGTTGATGCCGGCGTGGATGGTGACGAAGTCGACGCCGTCTTGGGCGTGCGCGCGCACGACGTCGAGGAAGTCCTGCGCCGTGCAGTCGGTGAGCTCTTTCTCGAGGTAGCCGATGGCATCGTACATGGGCACGGTGCCGACCATCGCCGTGGACATGTTGATGAGGTCACGGCGGAACTTGGCGGTCTTTCCGCAGTTGGAGAGGTCCATGATCGACTCGACGTTGAAGTCAAGCGCCATCTTCACCTTCTCCATCTCGGTGTCGTAGTTGTGCAGGTCGCCCGAGACGCCGAGGTTGACGTTGATCTTGGTGGACAGCCCCTCGCCGACGCCCCACGGGTCGATCGAGGTATGGTTGTGGTTGGCGGGGATGACGATGCGCCCCTGGGCGATCTTGTCGCGCAGCCACTCGACGTCGCGTTGCTCTTTCTCTGCGACGCGCTTCATCTCGGGCGTGACGATGCCCTTGCGGGCAGCTTCCATCTGCGTTGAGTACTCGGGCACGAGTGCCTCCTTTTTTCGAGTTGGGTTTGGGTTCGGGCGGACACGCGAACGCTGCCGCGCCGTCCGCGCGACCGTGCTACTTGGTTGCGCCGTACAGGCTGGAGAGCCTGTTGAGCGGGTTGAAGATCTTCGAGCCGCCGCCGAGCGCGAGCTCGTGGGCGAGCGCGTCGGCGAGGTAGTCATGCGCGGCGAGCACCGATTCCTCGAGGCCGAAGCCGCGCGCGAGGTTGCAGGCGATGGCCGTCGAAAGCGAGCAGCCCGTGCCGTGGAACTCGCCCTTGAGGCGCTTCGAGCTCATCTTGCGCATGCCGCTCGCCATGTACAGGCGGTCGTAGATCGTGTCCTCGGTGCCATGGCCGCCCTTGATGAGGACGGCGTCCGCCCCCATGTTCAAAAAGCGGTTCGCGCAGGTCCCGATGCCGGTGATGTCAGAGGGGTCGGCACCGGCGAGCGCGCGGGCCTCGGGAAGGTTGGGCGTGACGACGGTCGCGCGCGGGATGAGGCGGTCGCGGATGGTGTCGAACGCCTCGGCGCTCGTGAGCTCCCCTCCCGCCGTCGCGACGAGCACGGGGTCGAGGACCACCGGCACGTCGCGGTGCTGCGACAGCGTGTCGGCTACTGCCTCGGCAACCTCTTTCGTCCCGAGCATGCCGACTTTTATGGCCCGGGGGGCGATGTCGGCGAATACCGCCTCGACCTGCGCCTGCACGATTTCGGGGTCGATTGGCTGGATGACCGTGACCTCGTTCGTGTTCTGGGCGGTGACGGCGGTGAGCGCGCAGGTGGCGTAGACGCCGTGTGCCGCTGCCGTCTTGAGGTCGATCTGCATGCCTGCGCCGGCGCAGCTGTCCGAGCCGGCAATGATGAGAATGGTCGTTGTCATAATCGTATTCGGCCCCGCATTACCGGAACCGTCCTTTCGGTCGCGATGGGTGTTCGCCTCTCAGCCGCCCGAAAACGAGCAGCTCCCGATCTTGTCTCGACGGTGACAATGGTAGCACGCGGCGTTGCGCGAACGTGTAGAATCCGAAAACGTCCACATGCACGGCACGAGGGAAACGAGGGCTGCATGGCAGCTGCAAAGACCGCACATACGAAGCGCCGCAGCCGTGTGCTGCTCGCCATCGAGATCGTCTGCCTCGTCATCGTGGCAATCTGCGCCGTCATCCTCGTGAGAGAGATCGGCAGCTACGTTGCCGACGACAACGACTTCAAAGCGGTCACGGAGAGCACGGGCAGGGACATCTCCGCGCTCAAGGCGCAAAACGCCGATTGCATCGGCTGGATTTCCGTGGCCGACACGCGCATCGACTACCCCGTGATGTACACACCGCAGGACCCCGAGTACTACCTGCACCGCAACTTCGAGAAGAAGGACTCGCGCGCCGGGACGCCGTTTCTCGGCGCGGGCAGCAACCCCGACGACCAGCGCACGAACAGCCAGATCATCTACGCGCACCACATGCGCGACGGCAGCATGTTCGGCGAGCTCGAGAAGTTCAACGACGCGGAGTTTTTGAACGGCCACACCATCGAGTACACGACGCTGGCCGGCGAAGCAAGCTACCAGCCCATCGCCGCGTTCTACGTGGACCTTTCCAGCGGGAACGTGTGGGAATACTGGAACAGCGTCGGCGCGCTCGACGAGCGGGCGTTCGACACGCTCGTCTCCACCGCCAAGCAGCGCTCCGTCGTCGACGCATCCGCCAGCGCAGCCTACGGCGACAAGCTGCTCATGCTCTCGACCTGCAGCTACGGGACCTCCGAACAGCGCTTCGCGGTGCTCGCGAAAAAGGTCGGCTGAAAGCTCTCGCGCTCGACGCACGCACGGCGTACGCACACGACGCACGGGATGTGTGGCAGTGCCACTCTTCTCGCGCGCGGAGGAGCGTGGTTAGTCGAGAATCTCGTGACCGTAGGACGTGCGGCCCATGCTGCGCTCCGCAAGCGCGTCGAGCACCTCTTGCAGATCGTCGGGCAGGGTGTCTCTGAAGGTCAGCGTCTCGTGGGTGACGGGATGCTCGAACTGCAGACGGTACGAGTGCAAAAACTGCCGATCAAGCCCGAGCTCGGTCTTGAGCGCCGCATCGCGGTTGCGCGCCTTGGCATTTGCCGCCCGGCCGTAGAGCGGGTCTCCCACCACTGGGTGCCGCGTGTAGGCCATGTGCACGCGGATCTGATGCGTGCGCCCCGTGTAGAGATGGCATTCCAGCAGCGTGTAGCCCTCGTCGCGCAGCCCCGCCTCGAAGCGCTCGAGCACGCTGAACGTGGTAATGGACGACTTTGCATTGATGTCCTCGCTCACGGCCATGCGCGTGCGGTCGGTGACGTTGCGCGCGATGGGCGCGTCGATCATGCCCGTGTCGTGGGCGAGGTTGCCGTGGACGAGCGTCACGTAGCGCCGGTCGATGTCGCGCATGCGAATCCCGTCTTGCAGAGCAGCGGCTGCCACGTCGGTCTTGGCCGCGAGCATGAGGCCACTCGTGTCGGCATCGAGGCGGTGCACGATACCCGGGCGGTCCTCCCCCTGCACGTGCGCGAGGTTGTTCTCGCCGCAGTGGGCGACGAGCGCGTTGGCGAGGGTGTCGTCGTAGTGCCCGCGCGCCGGATGGCAGACGAGCCCCGGCTGCTTGGAGAGCACGATCAGGTGCTCGTCCTCGTAGCGGATGTCGAGGGGAATATCGTAGTTGGGAACGACGATGCTGGGGGCCGCGCTGCGCGGCGGGACCTCGATGTGGACCTCGTCGCCGGCGAGCACGAGCCGCTTCTTGGTGGCTGACTCGCCATTCAAGAGGATGCGCCCCGATTCGATGAGGCGCACGACGGAAGAGCGCGAGGCGATCGACTCTATGCCCAGATTGGCGACGAGCAGATCCAGGCGTGTGCCCTGCTCGTCGGGCGTGACGACGTGCGTGTAGGTTTCGACCATATCCCTAATCGTTTCCCCGTGCCGCCGTGCCGCGCTCGTCGGAAGAAGGCTTCCCCTCGGGCGCCTCGAGCGCGTCGTCTGCCTCAGCCTTCCCGGCATCCCCGTTCTCGTATTTTGCCTCGTAGGCGGCCACGTCTGCCTCCCACTCGGCGTCTTCGGCATCGGAGCCCGCACGGCGCGCCGCCTCGGCCTTGGCCTTTGCGAGCTGCGCTTCGCGGCGTGCCTGCTGTGCCGCCGTCTTCTCGTCGAGCGACGCCTTGATCTCTTTCTCGTCGGCATGGATATGCGCGAGCATCGAGATGAACAGCAGCACCACGCCGACGGTGATGCACGTGTCTGCGATGTTGAAGACCGGAAAGTCGATGAACGTGAACTGGATGAAGTCGACCACGTAGCCCGTGGTCAGGCGGTCGATGCAGTTGCCGATGCCGCCGGCTGCGATGAGCCCCAGCGAGACGATCTCGAGCGTGCGCGTCTGCTTGGCGAGCACGATCCAGACCACGATGGCAATGACGATGATGGCCGCCATCGCGACGAAGAGCATGCCGCCGCCCTGACCCATGCCAAACGCCGCGCCGTTGTTGTGCACGAGCGTGAGCGCGATGGGGCCGAAGTCGTATCCGATCGACCCCATCTGGAGGTTCTGGGCAGCCCAGGACTTGAACACCCGGTCCGTTGCCACCAGCCAGACGGCCAGCAGCGCGAACAGGAGAATGTCGAACTGTTTGCGACTAAGCTTCAAGGCTCTCCACTACCTCGTGGCAGCGAGCGCACAGGCCGTCTTCGCCCAGCTCGCGGAAGTTCCAGCAGCGCGGGCACTTCTCGCCCTTTGCGGGAGCAACCGTCGCGCTCGGCTCTTCGGCGGACTCGTCGACGTCGATGCTAACGGATGCCACGATGAACATCTCTGCCAGCGCCTCGGTGCCACGTGCCTCGAGCACAGCGGCGGTCTCGGCGTTGCAGACGATCGTCGCCGCGGCCTCCTGGCTCTTGGTGAGCAGCTCGGCGTTGCGCGCTTCCTCGATCGCCTTGGTGACGGCGTCGCGTGCTGCCGTGACGGTCTCGTACGTCGAAAGGATCTGCTCGCGCTCGGCCGCGGGGATCTGCGGGACGAAGTCGTCCTCGTGCATCCAGCCGGCGAGTTGGATGGACGGCTCGTGGTCGGGGCCCTTCAGGCCCTCGGGGTACTTCTCGTAGACCTCATCGGTCGTGAACGTGAGGATGGGCGCCAGCTGGCGGACCATAGCCTCGAGCATGTTCGCGAGCACCGTCTGGGCGCTGCGGCGACCGACGCTGTTGGCTGCGTCGGAGTACAGGCGGTCCTTGACGGCGTCGAAGTAGACGGAGCTGATGGAGACGACGTAGTCGTACCAGCCGCGGAAGGCGGAGTGGAAGTGGAACTCGTCGTAGTGCTTGGTCGTCTGGTTGGTGAGCTCGATGAGGCGCGCGAGTGCCCACTTGTCGAACTCGAGCATGTCATCGGCGCTCACGAAGTCGTCTCTCGTGAAGTCGTTGAGGTTGCTGAGCAGGTAGCGGTACGTGTTGCGGATGCGGCGGTACGCCTCAGAGGTGCGTTGCAAGATCTCGTCGCTCACGCTCACGTCCTGCGAGTAGTCGACCGAGCCGACCCACAGCCTGAGCACGTCTGCGCCGAGCTCGTCGCAGACCTTGTTGGGGTCGATGACGTTGCCGA
>JBJEHP010000225.1:0-1902 GCA_051876145.1 Coriobacteriales bacterium
CAGAAGAACGAACCGGCACGCAACGTCCATCCGATCTTCGAGTTTGACGAAGAGGATTTCTTCATGAAGACCGCAAAGGTCGACGGGCCGGACGTGGAGCCTGCAAGGCTTGTGCTGGGGGATGCTGGGTGCACCGAGACCTATTACGACGAGGAAGAGGACTCGCTCGCCTTCGCACCGCGTTTCCTGAAGGTTCTCGAAGGCAGCTCCGTGCAGCCTGCACTCGCGTTCAACGTCATGGAATCTGCCAATGGCGAGAGCTTTCTACGCGAAGTGGGGCTAAAGCTCGTCGGGTAACGACTCAGTCGAAGCGGTGCTACTTGTACAGTTCTAAGTGTACCCATAAGAAATTGGAAATAACGTTACTCTAATAGTTACAGTTGTATATAATCGAATCGAATATGGAGCTGTGAACGATATCGGTGGGCCAGATGTGCGCCCCTGGTCAGAAAGGTCGCTGACATGGCACTGAGCGACGCCCTCGTTTCCCTTGATGGCATGACCGCCACGTTCGGCGGCTTTGGCCCTACTCCGCAAAAAGACGTCTCCAAGACGGTCGAGGAGGTCATGACCGCCTATGAGCGGATGACCAAGCTGCGCGAGGATCGACTCGCGTACTTCGCCCATCAAGAGGAACTCACCTCGGAAGAGCGCGATTTTACAGATGATGATGGCACGACCTGGCACTACGTGCTCTTCGACCAGACGGAGGTGCGCATTACGGGCTTCGAGACCGAAGCGCCCCGCGTCGTCGTTCCCTCCCAGATCGAGGACACGCCCGTCTTTGCCATCGTGCCCGACGGCTGTGCGCACAACCACACGGTCGAAGAGATCGTCTGTGCCGACTGCATCCAGACCATCGGGGCCAGCGCGTTCAGGGATTCCACGCGGCTCAGGCGCCTCGTGCTCCCGCGCTTCACGGCGAGCTTCGACAGGACGTGGATCCAGTCCTGCCCGCATCTCGAGGAGCTCGTCTTGCCGGGCATGCTCGAGCGCGTGGACGCGGGGGTTTTCGAGAACACGGGTCTCAGGGTGCTCGCGGTGGGCATCAACGCCTCGGAGTTCGCACCCGGCATGTTCGAGAAGGGCGACTTGGACCGCATCGAGATCGACGAGGACAACCCGCACTTCGTGACCGACGGCGAGGCCGTGCTGAGCCGTGATGGCCGCGAGTACGTCGCCTTGGCCGTAAATTGCCGCTCGTACGAGGTGCCGGCGGGTGTCGCGCACCTTGCCAAGAAGGCGTTCCAAGGGATGAGCGACCTCGAGGAGGTCGTGCTTCCCGAAGGGCTCGAGACGATCGGCGACTACGCGTTTTGCCGCACCGCCCTCGCGGAGCTCGTGGTGCCGGACAGCGTCACGACTATTGGCGAACGCGCGTGTTTCAAGGCGAAGGCGCTTCGGCGCATCGCGCTTGGGGCGGGGGTTGCCACCATAGGCGTCGACGCGTTTACCGATACGGCACTCGAGGAGCTGCGCATCCCCGCCTCAATCCGCGAGCTCGCCTATCCGCTCGTCAACCATACGGGGCTTTCCTGCGCGGGAAACGATGCCACGTTCACTATCGCCCCAGACAGCGATGTCCTGTTCTTCGACGAGGCGGGCGGGCTGTACCGCAGAGAAGACGACGGTCTGCATTTCGTGAAGATGTTCGAGCAGGATGTCGTGGAGTACGAGGTCTTGCCATCCACGACGTTCATAGATGCGCAGGCGTTTCTCAACTACCTGACGCTCGAGACGGTGTCGATTCCCGACAGCGTGGTCGAGATTGGTCGCGCGGCGTTTTCGGGATGCAAGAAGCTCCACGCGGTGCGCTTGGGCAATTCCGTCAGGACCATCGGCATGGACGCGTTTCTGGACACCTCGCTCGAACGACTGCGCATCCCGGCTTCCGTTCAGTCT
>JBJEHP010000226.1:0-7070 GCA_051876145.1 Coriobacteriales bacterium
CTAACTACTTGAAGTTCAGGCCGCCGACCGACTGCGAGCTGTCCTTGAGCGTGACGTCGTGCGCGCCGCCCTCGACGATGGAGACGCTGGACACGCGCGTGATCTTTGCCTTCTCGCGCAGCTCCTGCAGGTTGAGCGCACCGACGTTGCACATCGTGTGCTTGACCTTGGATAGCGAGAGCTCGACGTTCTCGTGCAGCGAGCCCGCGTACGGGACGTAGCTGTCGACACCCTCTTCGAACGCGAGTCCCTTGCCCTGGCCGTCGTCGTAGCGCTGCCAGTTGCGGGCACGTGCGGAGCCTTCGCCCCAGTACTCCTTCATGTAGCTGCCGTTGACGTTGACGCGGTTGGTCGGGCTTTCGTCGAAGCGCGCGAAGTAGCGGCCGAGCATCATGAAGTCGGACCCCATGGCGAGCGCGAGCGTCATGTGGTAGTCCTGGACGATGCCACCGTCGGAGCAGATCGGAATGTAGATGCCCGTCTCCTTGTAGTACTCGTCGCGTGCCTTGGCAACCTCGATGACGGCAGTTGCCTGGCCGCGGCCGATGCCCTTCTGCTCGCGCGTGATGCAGATGGAGCCGCCGCCGATGCCGATCTTGATGAAGTCTGCGCCGGCCTCTGCCAGGAAGCGGAAGCCGTCGGCGTCGACGACGTTGCCCGCGCCGACCTTGACCTCGTCGCCGTACTCCTTGCGAATCCACTCGAGCGTGAACTTCTGCCAATCGGAGTAGCCCTCGGACGAGTCGATGCACAGAACGTCAGCGCCGGCGTCGAGCAGGACGGGGACGCGCTCAGCGTAGTCGCGGCTGTTGATGCCGGCACCCACGACGTAGCGCTTGTTGGCGTCGAGCAGCTCGAGGGGGTTTTCCTTGTGGGAATCGTAGTCCTTGCGGAACACGAGGGAAGAAAGGTGATCGTTCTTGTCGACGACGGGAAGCGCGTTGAGCTTGTTGTCCCAGATGATGTCGTTTGCCTCGGACAGCGTGCAGCCGTCCTGCGCGACGATGAGCTTCTCGCGCGGGGTCATGAACTCGCGCACCTTCGTGGAGCCATCCATGCGGCTCGGGCGGTAGTCGCGGCTCGTGACGATGCCCAAAAGCTTGCCGTCGGGAGCGCCATTGTCCGTGACGGGCATGGTGCTGTGGCCGGACTGGCGCTTGAGCTCCATGACCTCAGCCATCGTCATGTCGGGAGTGATGGTGGAGTCGCTCTTGACGAAGCCCGCCTTGTAGGACTTGACCTCGCGCACCATAGCAGCCTCGGACTCGGCGGACTGGGAGCCGTAGATGAACGAACAACCGCCTTCACGTGCGAGGGCCTCTGCAAGGCGCGGACCGGAGACGGACTGCATGATTGCAGAGGTCATCGGGATATTCAGATACTGAGAAGGCTCCTCACCCTTCTTGAATTTGACAAGAGGAGTCTTGAGCGAAACGTCGCTCGGGATGTTCTTGGAAGAGGTGTAGCCAGGAACAAGAAGATACTCGCTGAAGGTATGTGAAGGCTCGTCGTAGTAGAACGCCATGCTTCCCCCGATTTCTAATCCGAAATTTCCCTTTCGCGCAGTGTACTACAACGATTTGGCGGGTGGAAACGAAGCGAAGAGATTGTCAGCGCATGCGGCGAATATCGTCCCTGAAATGAAAACGGCCCACCTGAATGTGGGCCGTGATGCTTATGGTGGAGATAAGGGGGTTCGAACCCCTGACCTCATGACTGCCAGTCATGCGCTCTCCCAGCTGAGCTATATCCCCGTGGGTTGTCTTGCAACGAGAACGTAGTATAGCAGTTACTTCGCGTCGTGCAAGAAAAATTTATGCAAGAAATTCCGATGCGTCCACCACGAGGTCATGTGAGGGCAGCTTTGCCCAGGCAAACTCCCCTATCAGTTCCTTTGGC
Source organism: Coriobacteriales bacterium (assembly GCA_051876145.1). Taxonomy (GTDB): domain Bacteria; phylum Actinomycetota; class Coriobacteriia; order Coriobacteriales; family QAMH01; genus CACZQA01. The sequence goes on from JBJEHP010000226.1 coordinate 1,900, forward strand.
CTGCACGACTCGGGCTGTTCGATAATGCCGAGCATGAAGGCAAGCTTGCCCACGAGCCGCTCGGGCGTCGCATGGCGTGCGCGCAGCTCACCCAAGTCGAGGTCGCGGTCGCGTTTGGACAGACGCCTGCCGTCGGGGCTCAGAAGCATCGGGTGGTGGAAGAACTGCGGCGCCTCATACCCCAGCTCCTCGTAGAGAAACAGCTGGCGCGGGGTGGACGAAAGCAGATCATCTCCACGCACGACCTGCGTGCAGCCGGTGAGGGCATCGTCGACCACGCACACGAGCTGGTAGGCGAACACGCCGTCGCTGCGGCGCAAGACAAAGTCACCGCACTCCGCTGCCAGGTTCTGGCGCACCAGACCCAGGTGTCCGTCGGAAAACTCGACCGTCTTGTCGGGGACTTCGATGCGATACGCCGGGGGTCTGATGCGGGACTTCTGCGCGACTTGCTCCGGAGTCAGATTGCGGCAGGCGCCCGCATACAGCGGTGTCCCGTCACTTGCATGCGGAGCCGAGGCGGCATGCAAATCTGCCCGCGAGCAGAAGCAGGGGTACACGTGGTCACGCGCGCAAAGTGTCTCGAATGCAGATTGATAGGCGGAGATGCGCGCGGTCTGCGTCAGCTGCTCGTCCCAATCGAGCCCGAGCCAGGCGAGGTCATCGACGATGAGACGAGCGTTTTCCGCGCTCCGGCACCTGTCGTCGAGGTCTTCGAGACGCAGGCTGAACGCATCGTCTGCCGAGCGCGCCGAAAGCCACGACACGAGCGCTGAGCAGACGTTTCCGAGGTGCATCCTGCCGCTCGGGCTGGGAGCGAACCTTCCCTTTCCCATTTACTGAAGCTCCTAGTCTGAAATGCTGACGTTGACGTCGTATGGAAGCCCTTCGGGCATGGGTTCGTACTCGATATCGGATTCGGACATGAGGTTTTTCATCCAGTCGTTGAACAGCGAGGTGCGCTTGGACTTTTCGGCATCGGACGTGAGTTGCGCCTGGATTTCGGCGGGAAGCGCCTTGAAATCGACGGAATCGCCTTTCTCGGGGATGTCAAGAACCTGGTCGCAGAAGATGAGCAGATACGCATCGTCTTGCTGCACGGGAGCAGAGACCTGGCCGGCGCCAAGCCCGTTGAGCGCCTGGACGTATTCTTTGGACATATTGTCCTGGTCTGCCTTGAGCGAGCTCCAGCCGGCGTTTTGCACATCTCCCACGACTGATCTGAACTGCTCGAGCGTAAGGGAGGCGCCGAGCGAGCTGAGCCGCGACTGAGCCTCAGTGGCTTCCTGCTCGTTTGCGAAGCTCTGGAAATACGAGTGCTTGCCGTTGTAGTCGGAGGCATGCTCGTTGGCTTCGAGCTGGACTTCGGACTGAGACGGCGTCGCATCGGCAATCACTGCTGATTCGAGCTGCTGCTCGAGCAGGCGGTCCGCCTCGTTCTGGCGCCAGGTCTGCTCGGTGTATCCGTACGAGCTGAGCACGCTGTCCCACGAGTTCTTGCCGTAGCGCTGCTCGTAGAACGCCTGCTCGCGCGAGATGACCTGGTCGAGCTCGTTGTCCGTGAGCACGATGTCGCACTGCTGCCTGATGAGGACCTTTGGCACGAAGACCTCCTTGAGCACGTACTCGCGCATGCTCTCGGCCGTCATGCCGTTCTCGTTCAGGAACTGTGCCCAGCCCGAGTCGGTCTCGTATGAGGGGTTGTTGGAGCGGAAGCCCTCGATGTAGTCGGTGACGTCGCTCTCGTAGACGGCGTCGCTGCCCACGCGTGCGGCGACCGCCTTTTGCGCGGGCATGCCGAAGCACCCGGCAAGCGACAAGGCTGCCGCCACGAGGATGGCGGCAGCCAATGGCACGAGAGCCTTACGCACGACCGGCCTTCCTGCCGGCCTCGAAGGCGGCGAGGTTGGCGTCGACGGTCTTGGGCGGAACGCGCTTGGAGATGACGTCTTTCCACGTGTCCTCGGCAAAGGGCAACGCCGTCGAGAGGGCGCCCATGAGCACGACGTTCGTGGATTTGGGGCTGTTGGCCTCTCGGGCGATCTTGCCGGCCGGCACGAGCACGGAGTTGAGCGCCAAGAGCTGCGCGCGGGAATCGTCGGGCATCGCGGCGTTGCCGATGGCGACCGTGACGGGGACGATTTCCTCGTCGTTGACGAACATCGTGCCGTCTTTTTTGAGGAACTGCTGGGCACGCAAGGCCTCGACCAGCTCGAACGAAACGATGACGTCTGCCGTACCGTGGTCGACAACCATGCTGGAAACCTTGTCGCCAAAGCGCACGACCGTGCTCACCGAGCCGCCGCGCTGCGACATGCCGTGAATTTCGGAGATCTTGACATCGAGCCCCTCGGCAGCCGCGGTCTTGGCAAGGATATCGCCGGCGAGAATGGTGCCCTGACCGCCGACGCCGACGAGAAGAACCGTCTTGGTATCCATGATCTACTCCCCCTCTTTGGAAATGCAGCCGAACGGGCACGACTGGACGCACTGGTTGCAGCCGATGCACTGGTTGCGGTCGATGACCGCGCGGCCCTCGTCGTCTCTGCCGAGCGCGGGGCAGCCAATCTGGATGCAGACTCCGCACTTGTTGCAGTCCGTGATCGTGGGGACCGTGCCCTTGCTGCGGTCGATGAGGCGGCAGGGCGACTTGAACACGATGACCGAAAGCGTTTCGTGCGCGCTCGTCGTCTCCTTGAGCGCCGTGCGCACGGCCGAGAGGTCCTGCGGATCGACGAGACGGACGTCCTCGACGCCGAGCGCCTTGCACAGTTCGACGATATCGAGCGGCTTGCCCGCAGGAACATCGAGGGGGTTGACGCCTTTGGCCTGCTCCATGAGCGTGACGCCGTTACAGGGGTTGCCCTGGCAGCCGGTCATGGCCGTCGTGCGGTTGTCGAGGATGCACAGCGTGCCCGCGCCGGCGTTGTAGATGGTGCCGAGCAGGCTCGTGATGCCCGAATGGGCGAAGGTGCTATCGCCGATGACGCCGACGACGGGGCGCTTGTTGCGCTCGGGAACGCCGGCGAGCTCGAGGCCGTGCGCCATGGACAGAGACGCGCCCATGTCGATGGTCGAGTGCACGGCGTTGAGCGGCGCCACCGCGCCAAGGGTATAGCAGCCGATATCGCCCGTGACGATGGCCTTGATACGGCGCAGCTCAGTGAAGACGAGGCGGTGCGGGCAGCCCGGGCACAGCGCTGGCGGACGCGGCGGGAGGTCCTGTGCCGCGTCGAGGTGCTCAGGCTGCTCGACGCCAAACGAGGCGCGGATGCGCGCGGGGGTCATCTCGCCGTCGTATGGAAGATGGCCGCATGGCGGCGTCGCCAGGTCGATGCCCATCGCGAGGATGTGCTCCTCGAAGTAGCGGCAGGCCTCCTCGACGACGTAGACCTTGTCGACTGAGGCGGAAAACGCCGCGATCTTCTCGGGCGGCAACGGCCAGGACATACCGAGCTTGAGGACGCTTGCCTCGGGCAGCGCCTCGCGGACATGCTGGTAGTCGGCACCGGAGCAGATGACGCCCATCTCGGTGCCGTGCATCTCGACGCGGTTGAGGTCGGTGCTCTCCGCGAAGGCGATGAGGTCGCGTTCGCGCTGGTCGGAGACGAGGCGGCGCCTCTTGGCGTTGGCGGGCATCATGACGTACTTGGCCGCATCGGGCTCGAAGGGCCGCGGTGCGAGCTCGTCGCGCGTGGCGCTTGTCTGGACGAGTGTCTTGGTGTGTGCGATGCGCACGGTCTCGCGCAGCATCGCGGGAACGTCGAACTGCTCGGATATCTCGAAGGCGCGCTTGACGAAGTCGAGCGCCTCCTGCGAATCGCTCGGCTCGAGCATGGGCACGCGGGCAAACGCGGCGTAGTTGCGGGAGTCCTGCTCGTTTTGGGACGAGTAGATGGACGGGTCGTCTGCCGCGAGCAGCACGAGCCCGCCGTTGACCCCGGCGTTGCAGGCGGACATGAGCGGGTCTGCCGCGACGTTCACGCCGACGTGCTTCATGGTGACGAGCGCGCGGATGCCGCCCATCGCGGCGCCGATGCCCACCTCGAGCGCGACCTTCTCGTTGGGCGACCACTCGCAGTACACATCGCCGTGCTTGGAGAGGTTCTCGAGCGTCTCGGTCGACGGCGTGCCGGGATAGCCCACGCCAAGCGCGACGCCGCACTCCCAGGCGCCTTGCGCGATCGCCTCGTTTCCGGATAGAAGTTCAGTAGCCACGTTTCCTCATCTCTGTTGGAGCACGACGCTTGCGCGCGTGCAGGGTTTCCTATTCGAGTCCGCTTTCTTCTGCGACGAGGTTTTTCACGCCGTACTTCTCGCGCAGCTTGGGCTTCTCGATCTTTCCCGTCGCGTTGCGCGGGACCTCGGCGAAGATGACCTTGCGCGGGCGCTTGTAGCGCGGTAGCGCGAGGCAGAACTCGTTGACCTCGTCTTCGGTCAGCTCCGCATCGGGCTTCACCTCGATGATGGCGGCCGCAATCTCGCCCAGGCGCTCGTCGGGAAGGCCGATGACGGCGACGTCCTTGATGGCGGGATGTGCCGCCAGGAAGTCCTCCACCTGCACCGGGTAGATGTTCTCACCACCCGAGATGACGACGTCTTTCTTGCGGTCGACGAGCCAGTAGAAGCCGTCTTCGTCCTGGCGTGCCATGTCGCCGGTGAGCAGCCAGTCGCCGTCGAGCGTCTCGGCAGTGGCCTCGGGGTTCTTGTAGTAGCACACCATGACGCCGGGCCCCTTCACACGCAGCTCGCCGACCTCGCCGCGCTTGACCTCGTTGCCGTGCTCGTCGGTGATCTTGACCTCCCAGCGGTAGCCGGGCACTCCGATCGCGCCGACGTGGTCGATGTTGTCGACGCCGAGATGCACACAACCAGGCCCCATCGACTCGGACAGGCCGTAGTTGGTGTCGTACTGGTGGTGCGGGAAGATCTCCTTCCACTTGGCGATGAGGCTGCGCGGGACGGGCTGGGCGCCGATGTGCATGAGGCGCCACTGGTCGAGCTTGTAGTCCTCGAGCTTGATCGTGCCCTCCTCGAGCGCGAGCAGGATGTCTTGCACCCACGGCACGAGCAGCCACACGATCGTGCACTGCTCGGTGCTGACGGTGTCGAAGATGCTCTTGGGCGTCACGCCGCGCAGGAGAACGGCCTTCGACCCGCTGATGAGACTG
>JBJEHP010000227.1:0-7055 GCA_051876145.1 Coriobacteriales bacterium
GGAGGGTCCATGCGCACGGTGAACATCGGCTTGGTCGGCAGCGGAACGGTCGGCGGCGGTTTCATCAGCATTCTCCAGAAGCACCATGACGAGTTTCTGCGCCACCAGGGCGTCGACCTGAATCTCGCCAAGGCGACCACGAGAACGCTCTCGAAGCTCCGCGCGCTCGGAGTTCCCGAGGACAGGATCGTCGAGTCCTATCGCGATATCATCGAAGACCCCGCCATCGACATCGTCGTCGAGCTCGTCGGCGGCGTCGGCTTTGCGGCAGATGTCGTGCTCGACGCGCTCAACGCCGGCAAGACGGTCGTGACGGCGAACAAGGCCCTCATGGCCACGCGCGGCAAGGAGATCTTCGACACTGCGGAGAAAAACGGCGTCGAGATTTTGTTCGAGGCATCCGTCGGGGGCGGGATCCCGATCATCCAGCCGATGAAGCACCAGCTCACGGGCAACGAGATCACGTCCGTGCTCGGCATCGTCAACGGCACGACCAACTACATGCTCACGCGCATGGAAGACGGCCTGTCCTACGAGGAGGCGCTGAAAGAGGCGCAGGAGCGCGGCTTTGCCGAGGCAGACCCCACGGCAGATGTCGAGGGTCATGACGCCGCGGCCAAGATCGCCATCCTGTCCTCTATTGCCTTCAACTCGCGCGTCGTGCTCGACGACGTCTACACGGAGGGCATCAGCACGATCAAGCAGATCGACCTGCATTATGCCAAGGAGATGGGCTACCGCGTCAAGCTCCTTGCCATCGCCCACAAGCTCGACGACGGCATCGACGTGCGCGTGCATCCGACTATGATCCCCGAAAGCCACCAGCTCGCCAGCGTGTGCGGCGTCTATAACGCCATCTACGTGACGGGCGACGCCGTGGGGGACTGTATGTTCTTCGGCGAGGGCGCGGGTGCCGGCCCTGCCGCGTCCGCCGTCATGGGCGACGTCATCGAGGCTGCCAAGCGCATCGTGCTCGACGTCAAGCCGCTCGATGGCTGCACCTGCACCGACCGCCTGCCCATCAGGGACGTCGGCCAGCTTAACGCCAAGTTCTACCTGCGCATCGTCGCAAACGACGAGCGCGGCGTACTCGCGGCGGTCAGCCGCGTGTTCGCCGACAATGGCGTGTCCATCAGGAGCATGATCCAGCCGACGACGGACCGCGAGAGCGCCGAGCTCATCTTCATGACCCACCATGCGCTCGAGGCCAACGTCGAGAAGGCGCTGGCCGAAATCGAGGCGCTTGCCTCCATCAAGGAAATCGGAACCATCATTCGCGTCGAGGAGGAATAAGCACGTGACGCTATCTGAGCAAGACGTTCGCGACATCGCCGAATACGTCCGCATCGGGCTGACCGATGAGGAGGTAACGGAGATGCAGCGTGACCTGAACAGCATCATCGAGACCTTGAAACCCATCACCGAATACGACCTCGAGGGGGTCGAGCCCACGTTCCACCCGATCGGCGACCTCTCCAACGTCATGCGCGACGACGTGGTCGCGGCTCCGTTCCCGCGCGAGGTGGCCTTGCAGAACAGCGACTCGGTACAGGACGGCTGCTTCGAGATTCCTTCTATCCTTGGTGAGGGAGGGGATCGCTGATGCAGGACTACAAGAAGCTCACGGTCAAGCAGATTCGCGACGGCCTTTCCGCCAAGCAGTTCTCCGCACGCGAGCTCGCCGATGCCGCGTTCGCCGAGATCGAGGCGCAGGACAAGGACATCCACGCGTTTCTCGAGCTGACGCCCGAGCTGGCGTATGCCCAAGCCGACAAGATCGATGCTGCCGTCGCGGCGGGCGAGGCGCTCGGCAACCTGGCCGGCGTGCCCATCGCCTTCAAGGACAACATGAACCTTACCGGCACGCACACGACCTGCGCGAGCCGCATGCTCGAGACCTACGTGAGCCCCTATGACGCGACCTGCGTCGCAAACGCGATCAACGCCGGCGGTATCCCCATCGGCAAGACCAACATGGACGAGTTCGCGTTCGGTTCCTCGACCGAGACTTCGTACTTCGGCAAGACCATGAATCCCTGGGACCTCGAGCGCGTGCCCGGCGGCTCTTCCGGCGGTTCTGCCGCCTGCGTGGCCGCGGGAATGACCACCGTCTCGCTCGGCTCCGATACCGGCGGTTCCATCCGCCAGCCAGGCAGCTTCTGCGGCGTGGTCGGCATGAAGCCCACTTACGGTGTCGTGAGCCGCTATGGTGTCGTCGCCTTCGGCTCTTCGCTTGACCAAGTCGGCCCCTTCGCACGCTGCGTTGCCGACGCCGCGGAAACACTCAACGCCATCAGCGGCCGCGACCCGCACGACTGCACGAGCCAGGAATGCAACGTGGACTTCACCGCCAACCTCGGTATGGGCATCAAGGGCATGAAGATCGGCGTCGTGCCCGCGCTCATGGAGCTCGACGGCCTGAGCGCCGAGGTCAAAGAGGCGTTCGACCAGGCCCTGAAAGACCTGGAGGGCCTCGGTGCCGACATCGTGGAGGTCGAGCTTCCGCATGCAGATGCCGTCATCAGCGCTTACTACGTGCTCGGACCGTGCGAGGCGTTCTCCAACCTCTCGCGCTTTGACTCTGTGCGCTACGGTCACCATGCTCACGGCAAGAACCTCGAAGACCGCGAGGACAAGTCGCGTGCCGAGGGCTTTGGGGCCGAGGCAAAGCGCCGCATCATGCTCGGCGGCTACTTGCTCGCGAGCGGTGTGTACGATAAGTACTACTATCCCGCGCAGCAGGTCCGCACGCTCATCACGCAAGACTACGTCAAGGCCTATCAGACGGTCGACGCCATCGTGATGCCCGTCGCGCCGCGTACCGCGTTCAAGTTCGGCGAGATTTCCGACCCGGCGACCATGTACCTTTCCGACATCTACACGATCAGCCTCAACATCGCTGGAAACGGCGGCATGAACCTGCCCATCGCCTTCGGAAGCCAGACGGGTATGCCCGTCGGTCTGCAGATCATCGGCCCGCAGTTCAGAGACGACATCATCCTGCGCGTCGCCGCGGCGCTCGAGGCGGTCAGGAAAGTTCCCACGCTCGCTGTCAGAGGAGGTGCCGCATAAGATGAAGGAACTCGAAGAAGTCCTCCATGATTGGGAGGCGGTCATCGGACTGGAGATTCACGCCGAGCTGACCACCCTGCACACGAAGATGTTCTGCTCGTGCCCCATCGAGTTCGGCGCCGAGCCCAACACGCATACCTGCCCGGTCTGCCTGGGCCTTCCCGGTGCTCTCCCCGTGCCGAACAAGGATGCCATCCGCAGCATCGTCAAGGCGGGCCTTGCCACCAACTGCGAGATCGAAAAGCACTCGATGTTCTATCGCAAGGGCTATTTCTACCCCGATATGGCCAAGAACTTCCAGACCACGCAGGGTCCCGTGGCATTTTGCATGCGCGGGCACCTCGACCTCGAGGTCGAGGGCAAGGCGGCGCTCGAGCGTCCCGATATCGAGAAGGATGCAGACGGCGCCTACGTGGCCCACGTCGGCATCACGCGCATCCACATGGAAGAGGATGCGGGCAAGATGACGCATCTGGGCGGTGCGGAAGGGCGCATCGACGGCGCCGACCGTTCGCTCGTCGACTACAACCGCGCGGGCACCCCGCTCATCGAGCTCGTCACCGAGCCCGACCTGCGCACGCCCGAGGAAGCGCGCCTGTTCATGCAGAAGCTGCGCCAGATCTACCTCGCCATCGGCATCTCCGACTGCTCGATGGAAGAGGGCTCGATGCGCTGCGACGGCAACGTGTCGCTGCGCAGGCGCGGCGCCAAGGAGTTTGGCGTCAAGACCGAGCTCAAAAACATGAACTCGTTCAAGAACCTGCACGACGGCCTTGCCTACGAGATCCGCCGCCAGGCCGAAGTCCTCGAGAGCGGTGGCACGATCCGCCAGGAGACCCGCCACTGGGAGCCCGGTGCCAAGCGCACCATCGTCATGCGCGTCAAGGAGACGGCAGACGACTACCGCATGTTCCCCGACCCGGACCTCGCGCCGTTCGACCTTTCCGACGAGTTCATCGAGGGCGTGCGCGCCGAGCTGCCCGAGCTGCCTGACGAGAAGCGCGACCGCTTCATCGCGGAGCACAGCCTGCCCAAGGCCGATGCGGCCGCCATCGCCGGCGACGTCGCCATGGCCGAACTCTTCGACTCGGCTGCCGAGGGGCTCGAAGACGGCGAGGCCAAGAAGCTCGCCAACATCCTGCTCAACGACCTGAGCGCGTGGGCCAACGAGAACAACGCGACGGTTGCCGAACTTGCCGCATCTCCCGCGCACCTCGCATCACTTGCCAAGCTGCTCGCGGCCGATACCATCTCTTCCAAGCAGGGCAAAGAGGTCATCGCGGCCATCATCGCCGACGATGTCGACCCCGAGGCCTACGTCGAAGAGCACGGCATGAAGCAGACCACCGACACGGGCGCCATCGAGCAGCTCGTCGAGCAGCTCATGCAGGAAAACCCCGACAAGGTCGCGGCCTACCGCGACGGCAAGAAGGGCCTGCAGGGATTTTTCATGGGCCAGATCATGAAGGCCATGAAGGGCCAGGGCAACCCGAAGGTCATCTCCAAGATCGTCACGGACAAGCTGGAAGGCTAGTGGCGTTCGATCTACATGCCTGCGCACTGTGCCCCCGCCGCTGCAGCAGCGACAGGGGCGCAGGCGTGTCGGGCGTATGCGGCGAGACCGATCATGTGCGCCTCGCGCGCGCGGCGCTGCACCTGTGGGAGGAGCCGCCCATCAGCGGGGATGCCGGCAGCGGGACCGTCTTTTTCAGCGGATGCCCGCTCAAGTGCGTCTACTGCCAGAACCGCGAGATCTCGCTCGGGGAGGTGGGGCTCGAGGTTTCCGTCGAGCGCCTGGCGCAGATCTTCCTCGAACAGCAGGCGCGTGGCGCGCTCAACATCAACCTCGTGACGCCGACGCACTTCGTCCCCCAGATCGTGCAGGCGCTCGACCTCGCGCGTTCAGGGCGATTGCCCGATCCCGATAACCTTCCCGCGGACTTTGCGGGGCAGTACTGCCCGAACGTTTTGGAACTGCCAATCGTGTACAACACGAGCGGCTACGAGAACCCCGAGGTCATCGGCGAGCTGAAAGGCTACGTTGACATCTTCCTGACGGACTTCAAGTACGCCTCGCCAGAGCTTGCCCAGAAGTACTCTGCCGCACGCGATTATCCGCAGGCCGCGAGCGCTGCCCTCGATGCGATGTACGAGGTTGCCGGCCCCTACACGCTCGGCACGGGCGTAGACGGCGAAGAGGAAGTGCTGCAACACGGGGTGATCGTACGTCATCTGATGCTTCCCGGCCAGCTCATGGACTCGAAGCGCGTTATCGATATCCTCGTGGCCAAACCCTACGTGTCCGATATCTGCGTGAGCCTCATGAGCCAGTTCACGCCGCTTGCGGGCATCGAGCTGAAGTATCCCGAGCTTGGGCGCACCGTGAGCGAGCTGGAATACGACGAGCTCATCGACTACGCGCTTGACCTCGGCATAGAGAACAGCTTCATGCAGGAAGGCGGCGCTGCCGAAGAATCGTTCATTCCCTCATTCGATTTCGAAGGCGTCTTGAAGAGCAGTTGAGACTATGAAAAACACGCGATATCTGATCATCGGCGCAGGACTTGCAGGGTCGACCTGCGCGTATTTGCTCAAGCGGGCAGGGCACGAGGTGCTGCTGCTCGAGCGCCTCGACCTTGCGCGCAAATCCAAACTGTGCGCGGGCCTGTGCACGCCACGTGCCATCGAGATGCTGCATCTCGTCTACGGGTTCGAAGCTGATCACTTGTTCAAGCAGCACCTCACGAGCGTGCGCTGCATTGCCGACGAGATAACGGCCATGGTCGGCAACATCACCACGAAGTCGGTGGAACGCCGCGAGCTCGACGCGTTTGCCGTGGCCAAGTACGAAGCGCTTGGGGGAGAGGTCGTCGACCGGTTCTCGCTGCGCTCGATCGACCCCGTGAACAAGGTCGCGACGGGGTTTGTAGACCACGAGCATGCGCTTGAGTGTAGCTACGATGTCCTCATCGCCGCAGACGGCGCCCTCTCGACAACGCGTCAGCTCTTGACGGGCAAGGCACCCGAGGCGATTCTGACGCTCGAGGCCGATGTCGAGCATCGGGGTGCGCCGTACACCATGGCGTACGAGAGCAGCTTCTTCGGCTACAGCTGGTATGCTCCGGCTGGCGAACGCGCGAAGATCGGCTGCGGGGCGTTCCGCGGCAATCCCGACCTGAGAGCCGAGCTCTACAAGTTTGCGCGCTTCATCGGCGTCGAGGTTGACAAGGTGCGCGGCGCGTACATTCCCACGGGAAGCGATGTGCTGCTGCGTATGGGCAGCTGCTATTTCCTCGGAGATGCCGCAAGCCTCATCTGCCCGCCTTCGGGCGAGGGCATCTACTTTGCGCTGTGGTCTGCCTGGTGCCTGTTCCGTGCGCTCACGACGAGCGCCAGCTACGAGGCGCTGCTCGCAAAGACCTGCGCCGTCATCAGGCGCGAGTACAAGACGCGCGACGTCTTTTTCAACAAGAGGTTCATGGAACTCGGCATCATGGCGGCAGATGCCACGCCGTACGGCAGGGAGCGGGCCGTCAAATACGCGCTCAAGCATTTCGCGAGTTTCGAGTGACGGGATGCTGCCGCCCGCATGATGGGTGTGCGAAGAAGTTCGTCGAATTGGATATAATCACCCGGAATTGACAACAGGGTAGGGGGAGGAACTTGCAAGAGGGACAAGAGCGAGAGCATTTCGCCTCGCGTATCGGATTCATTCTCGTCGCGGCGGGCTGTGCCATCGGCATCGGCAACGTCTGGCGCTTTCCATATATAACGGGCCAGTACGGGGGAGCCGCCTTCGTACTCTTATACCTGATATTCCTCGTTATTCTCGGCTTGCCCGTCATGGTCATGGAGTTTTCCGTCGGCCGTGCGAGCCAGAAGAGCTCGGCGCTCGCCTTTGACATCCTCCAGCCCAAGCGCACGTTCCACTGGTTTGGCTGGTGGGGCTACATCGGCTGCATGATCCTCATGATGTTCTACAC
>JBJEHP010000228.1:0-1889 GCA_051876145.1 Coriobacteriales bacterium
CGAGAAGAGTGGAGGATACCGTGGCAGAAGAGAGCTGCAATTCCAATTGCTCGGCATGCGGCGATGCGGGGTGCGCTTCGCGCCAGGCACCGCAGAAGCTTGCCGTCCACGAGGGCACCAAGATTGACAAGATTATCGCCATCGCATCGGGCAAAGGCGGTGTCGGCAAATCCCTGACCACCGCGCTGCTCGCCTGCGAGCTGCGTCGTCGCGGCCATTCCGTCGGCATCCTCGACGGCGACATCACCGGCCCCTCGATCCCGCGTTCGTTCGGCATCCACGAGCCGCCGTCGGTCGACGAGAGCGGCATGCTCGCCCCGGCAGTCACCAAGACCGGCATCAAGGTCGTCTCCACCAACATGCTGACGTCCGACGAGGCCCAGCCCTTCCTGTGGCGCGGCCCGGTGCTCAACGGCATCCTCACCCAGTTCTACAGCGACATCAACTGGGGCGAGCTCGACTACCTGCTCATCGACATGCCTCCGGGAACCGGCGACATCCCCATGACCGTCTTCCAGCAGTTCCCGCTCAAGGGCGTCGTCGTGGCAACCGCCCCGCAGGTGCTCGTCAACATGATCGTCGAGAAGGCTATCCGCATGGCCGACCACATGAACGTGCCCGTGGTCGCGCTCGTCGAGAACATGTCCTACTACGAGTGCCCCGATTGCGGCACGCGCCACGAGATCTTTGGCAAGTCCGAAGTCGAGGCCATCGCCAAGGACAAGGGTATCGAGACCTGGACGCGCGTCCCCATGGACCCGAAGATCTCTGCAGAGGTCGACGCCGGCAGGGCAGAGGACATCGAGGGCGACTGGTACAAGGGCGTCGCGGACAAGCTGGAGACGCTCTAAGGCTCAAAAGCCGCACCAAAGCAATATTATACTTTAAAAAAATAAGTAGGCAGGCCCCCATAGTGGTGCCTGCCTACTTGTGTATTCACCTGCACGTTTGTGCACTTTTTCTCGCCGTGCTGCATATTCACACTCGCCGATACCCGTTACCAAACTGATGATTTTTCAAAGGGAATGAAGTACTATCCAAGGCTGTGTATTTACACAAGGACTTTGCAGTAGAGAGAAAAAGGAGGGGACAGTGACAGATAAAATTGATTTTCATGCAGATGATGTAGTCGTCCGCAAATCAGCCTGTTACTTCTGCCACCAGAACTGCGGCGTTTTGGCTTACGTCAAAGACGGCAAGCTCATCTACGCCGAAGGCGACCCGGACCACCCGACGAACGCCGGCGGCCTTTGCACCCGCGGCAACCAGGCCATGACCTTCGTCGACAATCCGTCGCGTATCAACTACCCGATGAAGCGTGCGGGCAAGAAGGGCGAGAACAAGTGGGAGCGCGTCTCCTGGGATCAGGCCCTGACCGAGATTGCCGCCAAGCTCAACCAGATCAAGGAGGAGAGCGGCCCCGAGGCAGTTGCAGCTGCAGCCGGTACGCTCCGCACCGATGACTGGGCACGCCGCCGCTTCCTCAACTTCTTCGGCACGCCGAATGGCTTCCACAACGCGCTGCTGTGCTGGATCCCGACCTTCATGATCGAGACCGCCATCAGCGGCTGGTCTCCGTTCGAGACCGACCTGGGCACTTCCAAGTGCGTCGTGCTGTGGGGCATGAACCCGGGCGCATCTTCCATGCCCGGCGCTCATGGCTACTTCGACCTGCAGAAGGCCAACGGCATGAAGCTCATTGTCGTCGACCCGCGCTACACCGAGACCGCAGCTCACGCCGACCTGTGGCTCCCGCTGCGCCCCGGTTCCGACGCCGCACTGTCCCTCGCCATGCTCAACGTCATCCTGAACGAGTTCCTCTACGACTTCGACTTCGTCGAGAACTGGTGCACCGATATCGACGAGCTCCGCGACCACATGGAGCCCTA
>JBJEHP010000229.1:0-7046 GCA_051876145.1 Coriobacteriales bacterium
ACGATGGAACGAAGAACAGCATAATCCCCACTAACACTAGTTATTGCAAAGCAGTAGTGGGGATACTACGGGAAATCTTTTCTGGAGTGAAGTTCCTAATCGAGGAAGTCGACGACTCCGGAGTGCGTGTGGTAGATGGCGCCGTGGACTTCGAGCCCTTCGTTGTTCATGAGGGTGTAGAGCTCGCCGTTTTCCACGATGTGGCAGATGGCCGCCTTCACGTTGAGGGCGCTTGCCACATAGGGGTCCTTCTCGTCGCCGATCGCGCGTGCAATCGGCTCTGTGAGGGGCGAGAGCGCCTCGGAGTGGGCGCCTTCCATCGCGGCCTCGATCGCGCCGCAGTTCGTGTGCCCTAACACGAGCACGAGCTTCACGTGCAGGTGCGCGCAGGCGTAGACAATGCTCGCCATGGCGGCCTTGTCGATGACGTTGCCCGCCACGCGTATCGTGAACAGCTCTCCCAGGCCCGTCATGAACAGATGCTCGGGCACGACGCGCGAATCCGCGCAGGAGACGACCACGGCATAGGGGTGCTGGCCGTTCGAGAACAGGTGCTCGATGGTGTCTGTCGAGATGTCGCCGTGGGCGTGGCTCGCCTCCAGGTAGCGCGCGTTGCCGTGCTTGAGGGCGGCGAGCGCCTGAGAGGCGTCGAGCTCCGAGCTCAGGTCGAAGTCGCGCGTATCGAGGTCGTCGTCGTAGACGAACAGCTCGATGAAGTCGTTATCCGCCTGCGCGTCTCTGACCGCCTGGACCGCCTCGTCCCACCAGGGCCTATGGGTGGCATGCGCAAGCTTGAAGACGATGCGCGTCGGCACGTCGACATCCTCGAGCGCGTCTTCCCATTTGAGCGGGGAGGGGGAGATGCGGCCATCCTTCTCGAGAGCGTTTAGGAAGAGCGCTTCCAGCTCCTCCGGCGACGTAACTGCCGATTCGTCGACGATGATCTCGTTCATGATGCGCCTCTCAATACGCGTGCGCCACCTTGCGGCGGCTCTTGTTGTCTGTTGCGAGTAGCATAGGCCTCGAAGGTGACGCTGCGGTACTACGGCCGGCGTGTTTTGAGCATCGTCTTCACGCCCTTGAACGGGTGGCCGTTGAGGAGCAACACAAGGCCCTGTGCAAGTTCGAGGGGATAGGCGGCCATGGCCATCGAGCGCAACGGCATCGTGTCGAGCATCTCAAGGACCAGCTCGGTTGGGAGCAGGGTGTCTTTCTGGCGCCCCGCCCGGTGGTGCAGCACCCGCAGCACAAGACGGCCCATCCGGGTGAGCTCGAGGTCTTTGAGCGGGGAGTCGATGGTGTAGGGCAGACGGGGCGGCTCCTCGGGGAAGGGCGCGCTGAAGAGCACGGCGAACTCGTCTTCCGAAAACCCGTGCGGCGTGACGTGGTAGTAGGAGCGCAGCTGCTCGCGTTCGAGCTCGTCGGTATATGCCCGGCGTTCGGCATGTAGCGGAGCCACGTCTCGAGCCAGCTCGATGGTCTCGGCAAGGCGGATATCCCTGCTCGAGGCGCCGATCCTCAACTCATAGGCGCCCTCGTCGACGCGCCAGCGGTGCGCCTCGTCGTCCCAGTACCTGAAGCTGCTCCTATCGAGCGCGAGCACGACCTGCTGCGTCTCGCCCGGGTCGAGAAGCACCTTCGTGAAGGCCACGAGCTCTTGCTCGGGGCGAAAGACAGCGGGGTCTATCGCATGGACATAGGCCTGCACAATCTCCTTCGCACGGCGCGTCCCGGTGTTCTCGAGCTCGAAGCGCAGCGCGTAGCCTTCGCCCGTCGTCTCGACGTGCAGGTTGCGGTAGGCGAATTGCGTGTAGGTGAGGCCATAGCCAAACGGGAAGCGGACCTTTTCCTGCGCGCTGTCGTAGTAGCGGTAGCCCGTGAAGATGCTCTCGAGGTAGGGGATCTGCTGCGAGGGCACGGGGAAGGAGTCCGCAAGGGGCGTATCCAACAGCGTCATGGGCCAGGTCTCGGCGAGCTTGCCGCAGGGGCTCTGCGCGCCGAACAGCAAATCGATGCACGCGTGCCCTCCCTGGCAGCCCGCCAGGTGCATGAGGAGCACGGCGCTCGTGCCGTCGATCCACGGCGTCTCGACCGGCGCGCCGCAGAACAGCACGACGACGGTGCGGTCGTTGGCGGCGGCCACGCGTGCGATGAGGCGTTCGATCCCTTCAGGCAGGCGCATGGTGTGGCGGTCCATGCCCTCGGTCTCGAGCGCATCGGGCAACCCCGCGAAGACGGCCGCGGCATCGCAGCGCGCCGCGAGCCGCTCGGCTTGCCTGAGCGCCTCCTCGTCGGTCGAGCCCGTCTTGGGGTCGTAGCCGGGCGCGAACTCGACGTCGAGCCGCTGTGCGCGGGCGCAGTCCCACGCGTTGTCGAGCTGGGTCGGGTTGACTTGCGATGAGCCGCCGCCCTGGTAGTGCGGCTCTTTCGCAAACGCCCCGATGAAGGCGATGTGGTCGGTCGTGGCAAACGGCAGCGCCCCGTCGTTCTTGAGCAAGACGGCGCTCTCTGCAGCCGCCTGCGCCGCGAGCAGCAGGTGCGCTTCGTCATCGCAGGTAAAGTCGAGCTGACGGCCCTTCTCGCACTTGTCGGACAGGCGTGCCAGGCGCTGAATCGAGCCGTCGATGACGCTTCCCTCGAGCACGCCTTCTTCCACGGCTTGCGCAAGGGCGCGCGCGTGGCATTCCTGGGGTCCGGGCATCACGAGGTCGAGCCCGGCCTTGAGAGAACTGACGCTTTCTCTGATCGCTCCCCAATCCGTGACCACCACGCCGTCCCAGCCCCACTCGTCTCTGAGCTTGTCGGTGAGCAGTGCCTTGCTTTCGGTCGCATGGACGCCGTTGACCTTGTTGTAGGCGGCCATGACCATCCAAGGGTCTGCCCGTTCGACGACGAACTCGAACGCGCGCAGGTACATCTCGTTGAGCGCCCGCTCGTCGACGATGGAATCCGAGGTGAGGCGTGCGAGCTCCTGCGAGTTGCAGGCAAAGTGCTTGAGGCAGGCGCCCACGCCCTGCTGCTGCACCCCTTTGACAAACGACGAGGCCAAGGTCCCGGCGAGGTAGGGGTCTTCGCTGTAGTACTCGAAGTTCCTGCCGCACAGGGGGCTTCGCTTCATGTTGACGCCGGGGCCGAGCAAGACGTTCACGCTCGCGCGCCGGCATTCTTCTGCTATCGCCTTGCCGACTGCCCAGACGAGCTGGGTATCGAAGCTCGAGGCGAGGGCGCTTGCCGTGGGAAAGCAGGTTGCAGGAAGCGTCGGGTTGAAGCCCGCGTGGTCGGCTCCTGCCTGCGGAACTTCCTTGCGCAGCCCGTGCGGCCCATCGGACATCACGATGCTCGTGACGCCCAGCGAGGCATCGGAATGCGTGCGCCACGAGGTTCTTCCCGCCAGAAGGCGAGTCTTTTTTCGCAGGGCGTCTTGTTCGCGTTGCGGGTTCGAAGTGGTCATGTCCCCTCGTTGCTACGTGAAAACCGGCGGAACTAATCCTTTGACAATGGGTATCATGTAGGTAGATACATGGGCATACTACCGCAATGTCGATTGGGGTGATTGACATGGAGGGTCTCAGACTGGGAATCGACCTGGGAGGAACGACGGTCAAGGTGGGGCTCGTCGACGAGGAGCTCGAGATCGTCGACAAGGTTATCTACCGTTCGCGTCCGCTCGACGAGATGGCTACCTGTGCGGAATTCTCCGACCAGCTCAAGGCCTTCGTCGTGGAGGCGCGCTACGACCCTGCCGAAATCGAGGGCATAGGGGTCGCCATCCCCGGGACCGTGCTCGGCGCAGAAGTCGAGTTGCTCCCCAACATCCAACTCGACCTGCAGCTCTTGCTCGAATCGCTGCGCGACTACTTTCCCAACGCCGACCTTGCCTACCTCAACGACGCCAACGCGGGCGCGCTTGCCGAGGCGGCATTCGGGGCGGGCGTCGGCTACCGCAACGTCTTGTACGTGACGATCGGCACGGGCATCGGCGCCGGCGTCGTCATCGGTGGCAAGGTCATCGCGGGCGCGCATGGGGCGGCAGGCGAGATCGGCCATGTTTCCGTTGCGAAGGGCGGCAGGCGCTGCTCGTGCGGCAGGCGCGGGTGCCTGGAGCAATATGCGTCGGCGCGCGGCATCGTCCGCACGTTCAGGGAGGTCGGGGCCAACGCCCCGTCCGTCTACGAGTCGCTCGACCACCAGCAAGACCACCTCGCGCACATGCTCATGCCCAAGCACGACGCGGACAGTCTGACGGTGTTTCGCGCCTACGAGGAAGGTGATTTCCGCGCGGTCAAGGCGGTCGACGTGTTCGCCAAGTCCCTGGGGTTTGCCCTCGGGCAGATCTGCACGGTGCTCGACCCGGACGTCGTGCTGCTCGGCGGGGGTGTGGCCGGAAGCGCGCACGTGTACCTGTCCAAGGTGCAGCAGGTGTTTGCGGAAAGCATCATCGAGCCGTGCCGCGAGACAGAGATCTTGCCGGGCAAGCTCGGCAACAGCGCCAACATGCTCGGTGCCGCCTACTACTCGATGATCCAGTAGGCAGCTTATACTCACCAAAATAGCGAGGCCCCCGGCACGTCACCGGGGACCTCGCTTTTTCTTCAGCTGCTGCCCGCGTTCTAGATGACCCAGCACCACGGGTCTTCGGGCTTGTTGGGGTCTTTGACGAAGACCTCCTGGTTCTTGAGCGAGACGCGCGATCCCGGCGGGACCGACTGCGTGACAAACGCACTGCCCGCGATGACCGAGCCCTCGCCAATGACGGTGTCGCCGCCGAGGATGCTCGCGTTGGAGTAGATCGTGACGTTGTCCTCGATGGTGGGGTGGCGCTTGACGCCCTTGAGCTTCTGGCCAGCGCGCGTCGAGAGCGCGCCGAGCGTGACGCCCTGGTAGATCTTGACGTGGTCGCCGATCTTCGTCGTCTCGCCGATGACGACGCCCGAGGCGTGGTCGATGAAGAAGTACTCGCCGATCTCTGCGCCGGACCCGATGTCGATGCCGGTGATGCTGTGCGCGTACTCGTTCATGATGCGCGGGATAAGGGGAACGTCCTTGGTCGCGAAATAGTGGGCGATACGGTACACGTAGATGGCGAAGAAGCCGGGATAGCAGAAGATGATCTCTTCCTTGCTGTCGGCGGCGGGGTCGCCGTCGAAGGCAGCTTGCACGTCCTTGAGCAGGATCTTCTGGATTTCCGGGATCTTGTAGAAGAACTCCGAGCAGATATCGCTCACTTGCGTCTCGATCTCGTCGAGCGGGCGCTTGTGGTCGTCCCTGAACAGGAACGCCTCGGTGAGCTCGTGGTGGAGGTTCTCCTCGATGTGCGTCAGCGTGTCGCCGATGAAGTACTTGGGGCCGGCCTCGGTCGGCACCTCGTCGCCAAAGTAGCGGGGGAACATGATGCGACGCACGTCGTTGATGACTTCGATGATCGCGTTGCGGGATGGGAAATGCCAGTCGGGGTTCGTGAAGAAGATCTCTTCGGAATCGTAGTAGTTCTTCTCAATGCGCGCGACGACATCGTCAAGCTTCTTGTTAAAAATGAGAGCATCCTCTCTCTTCAGGTATCGTGCGCGGAGCCCGTGTGGCCCCGATGCGTTTGTCGTCTGAATAATAGCAAGTTGCGCATACGGTACCGCGCTTGTTTCGATTTTGTTGTTTTTGCGAACGCTGTGGCATGTGGGGTCCGTCCGTATAATGAGCTGAGTTTCAGCGTCGAGTGAAGTCATAGGAAGCAACAGGAAAGGAAACCGCATGTCAGATTCCGCGCTACCCGATGGCCAGGGCTTTCGCCCCGAGCAGGAGCAGGGCACAGTCGAGAGCACCGGGTCGGTGATCGCCGCGGTTGCCGCGAACATTCTCGTCGGCATCGTCAAGTTCATCGCAGCGGCCATCTCGGGGTCTTCGGCGATGGTCTCCGAGGGCATACACTCCATCGTGGATTCCGGCAACGGCCTGCTCATCTTGCTCGGCATCAGGAAGTCTTCGCGCAAGCCCGACGTGGAGCATCCCTTTGGCTACGGGCAGGAGCTCTATTTCTGGACGCTCGTCGTGGCCATCATGATCTTCGCGCTGGGCGGGGGCGTCTCCATCTACGAGGGCATCTCCCATATCCGCGAAGTCGGGCCGGACACGGTACTCGGCGACCCCACCGTGAACTACGTGGTGCTGCTCGTCGCCGCCGCGATCGAGGGCTCTTCGCTGTTCATCGCCGTGCGCAACTTCAACAAGGCGCGCGGTGACGTGCGGCCGGCGCAGTTCATCCGCGAGGCTAAGGACCCGAGCCTGTTCACGGTCGTGCTCGAGGATTCCGCGGCAGAGCTCGGCCTGCTGTTCGCATTTCTGGGCGTCTTCTTGAGCCACCTGCTCAACAACCCCTACCTTGACGGTGCTGCCTCGGTGCTCGTCGGGCTGCTGCTCGCGAGCGTGTCGGTCATCTTGCTGCGCGAGACCAAGGGGCTGCTCATCGGCGAGGGGCTCAAGGCGTCTGAGCTGCGCGAGCTCGAGGCGCTCGTCGAGAGCGACCCGCGCGTTATCGAGTGCGGCCGCATCCTCACGTACTACATGGGCCCGCACGACATGCTCATGAACATGGACGTGACGTTTTCCGAAGAGCTCGACCGCGATCAGGTGACCGACGCGATCGACGACATCGAGGGCGTCATCGTCGCGCACTACCCGCAGACGACGAAGGTCTTCATCGAGTCTGAGAGCTACAAGTTCACCCACGCGCAGAGCCTGCGCGGCGCCCAGATGAACGTGAGCGTGCCGCACGAGCCGCCGTCACCTGAAAAGGGACGGTAGAACGTTCTCGCGGTCGTCTTCGGGCAATACCAAAGCAGCCCGGGCATGGCAGGTGCGCCATGACCCAGGCTGCGCTGCATTCGGCGTTTCTTGCCGCCAAATAGCTGCTAGTTGGCCTCGAGCAGCTCGATCTCGAAGTTGAGCGCCTTGCCGGCGAGCTCGTGGTTCATGTCGAACGTGATCTCCGTGTCGGTCACCTCGGCGACGAGCGCGGGGAACTGCCCGACTCCTACCCGATCACCGCCGAGGAG
>JBJEHP010000230.1:0-7031 GCA_051876145.1 Coriobacteriales bacterium
CCCTTGACGTGCATCCGGGCGGTGGAGGAGATGTGGAAGAAGCCAAAAATCTTCTTTAAAAGCTTGCCTGCATGGTGTAAACTGTGCAGGCTGCGCTCTATAGGGCGTAGTGTGTCAACGTCCCGGCGTATGAATCGAACAAAGGGACGAGCATCAAGCTGCGATCCGCTGAAGAGTTACGAAGGGTAACCTACTCAAGATCGCCTGAAGGTTAGGTTGGAAATGGTCAATACGATTCTCGGCCGCAAGCTGGGTATGACTCAGGTCTGGGGAGAAGATGACAACATCATCCCCGTCACGGTCATCCAGGCCGGCCCCTGCGTTGTCTCGCAGGTAAAGACCACCGAGACCGACGGCTACGAGGCTGTCCAGATCGGTTTCGGCGACATCAAGGAAAAGAAAGTCAACAAGCCCATGAAGGGCCACTTCGACAAGGCAGGCATCGCTCCGATGCGCTACCTGCGCGAAGTGCGCGTCGAGAATGCCTCTGAGCATTCCGTCGGCGAGACCGTCACGGTCGCGGCTTTCGAAGACGTCGCCAAGGTCGACGTCACTGGCGTGAGCAAGGGCAAGGGCTTCGCTGGTGTCATCAAGCGTCACGGCTTCGGCGGTGGCCCAGGTGCACATGGTCATCACTTCCATCGTGCTCCGGGTTCTGTCGGCATGTGCGCGTATCCTGCTCGCGTCTTCAAGGGCATGCGTCTTCCGGGCCACATGGGCTGCGACCGCGTCACGGTCAAGAACCTCGCCGTGGTTCGCGTCGATGCAGAGCAGAACCTCTTGTTGGTAAAGGGCGCCGTTCCTGGTGGCAAGGGCGCTCTCGTTCAGATCCGTATGGCTTAAAGGAGGAGAAGGTCAATGGCAACTCTCAATATCACCGACTCCGCTGGTAAGCCGCAGGGCACCATGGAGGTCGCAGATAGCGTCTTCGCTATCGAGCCCAACACCTATGCAATGCACCAGGTCGTGCGCAGCCAGATGGCGATGCTTCGCCAGGGCACGCACAGCACCAAGACTCGTGGTCAGGTTTCCGGCGGTGGCCGCAAGCCGTTCCGCCAGAAGGGCACCGGCCGCGCTCGTCAGGGTTCGACCCGCGCTGCGCAGTTCCGTCATGGTGGCGTCGTGTTCGGTCCGCATCCCCGCTCCTACGCGTTCCATGTGCCGAGCAAGGTCGTCAAGCTCGCCATGCGCTCTGCCGTGTCCGGCAAGCTCGCCGATTCCGAGCTGTTCGTCGTCGACAACTTCGACTTCGAAAAGCCGTGCACCAAGCAGGCAGTGGCGTTCCTCAAGGCGCTCGACATCACGGGCCGCGTGACCGTCGTCGTCAACGACGAGGATGTCAATGCGTTTCTGTCCTTCCGCAACATCAAGAAGGCAAACGTCATCGCTGCATCCGAGGTCAACACCTACGATCTCGTTGACAACGCGGCACTGGTCATGACCAAGGACGCCGTCAAGTATGTCGAGGAGGTGCTGTCGTAATGGAGGCACGTCAGATCATCATCCGCCCGGTCATCACCGAGCGCTCCTTCGATATGCAGGAGTACAACCGCTTCACGTTCGAAGTGGCCAAGACCGCAAGCAAGATCGAGATCGCCAAGGCAGTCGAAGAGATTTTCGATGTCAAGGTTCTCAAGGTCAACACGGTCAACGTCAAGTCCAAGAAGAAGCGCATGCGCAACATCGAGGGCAAGACCCGTACCTGGAAGAAGGCCATCGTGACGCTGGCCGAGGGCGACACCATCGAGCTGTTCGCCAGCCAGGACTAAGCAAGGTTCCAAATCCCCCATTGTGCAATGGGGGATTCGTTGCCGCTGTGAGTTTCCAATAAGGAGATGCCCGGCGGCGTGGTAGTCCGGAGTCAGGATCGCGCGAGGGCGTGCACAGCCCTCCATCCCAGGCGGTCATCTGGCAATCGGAATCAAGAAGGAGTTTGTTCATGGGAGTAAAGCAATACAAGCCGTCTTCCCCGGGACGTCGCTTCCAGACGGTCTCTGATTTCGCAGAGATCACGACGACCAAGCCCGAGAAGTCGCTGTTGGAGCCGCTGCCTAAGAAGGCCGGCCGCAACAACTATGGCCGCATCACGACCCGTCACCAGGGCGGCGGTCACAAGCGCAAGTACCGCAAGATTGACTTCAAGCGTCAGAAGGACGGGATCCCGGCAAAGGTCGCGACCATCGAGTATGACCCGAACCGTTCCGCCCGCATCGCGCTTCTGCACTACGTCGACGGCGCCAAGGCGTACATCCTCCAGCCCAAGGGCCTGAAGGTCGGCGACATGGTCGAGTCCGGTCCCGATGCCGACATCAAGCCCGGCAACGCGCTTCCGCTCGCCAACATCCCGGTTGGTACGCTGATCCACGCGGTCGAGTTCCAGCCTGGCAAGGGCGCTGCAATGGCACGTTCCGCCGGCACCAGCATCCAGCTGATGGGCAAGGAGGGCGCCTACGCCATCCTCCGCATGCCGTCTTCCGAGATGCGCCGCGTGCTCCTCACCTGCCGTGCGACGGTTGGCGAGGTCGGCAATGCCGAGCATGCCAACATCCGCCTCGGCAAGGCAGGCCGTAAGCGTTGGCTGGGTGTCCGCCCGACTGTTCGCGGTACCGTTATGAACCCGGTCGACCACCCGCATGGTGGTGGCGAGGGCAAGAACAAGACCGCAGGCCGTCATCCTGTCACCCCGTGGGGCGTTCCCACCAAGGGCCATCGCACTCGCAACCCGAAGAAGGCTACGAGCCGCCTGATCATCCGTCGCCGCAAGAAATAAGTGAGGAGAAGTAATGAGTAGAAGTCTCAAAAAAGGCCCTTATGTAGAGCCGCGTCTCCTCGCTCGCATCGTTGCGATGAACGAGGCAGGCGAAAAAAAGGCCATCAAGACCTGGAGCCGTTCTTCGACGATCTTCCCGGAAATGGTCGGCCACACGATCGCCGTCCATGACGGTCGTCGTCATGTCCCTGTATACGTAACCGAGTCCATGGTCGGTCACAAGCTCGGCGAGTTCGCGCCGACTCGTACCTTCCGCGGCCATCGCGCAGATTAGGAGGAACGTAAATGCAAGCTAAAGCAGTAGCCAAGTACGTGCGCGTTTCTCCGCGCAAGGCTCGCATCGTCGTGAACGAGATTCGCGGCAAAGAGGTCGTCGACGCCATGGATATCCTGCGCTTCAACGAGCGTGCCATTTCCGAGGCCGTCTCGAAGGTCGTCGCCTCCGCTGCGGCAAACGCCGAGAACAAGTACGGCGTTCGCCCTGAGAACCTGGTCATCAAAGAGGCCTACGTTGACGA
The DNA here is from genome assembly GCA_051876145.1 of Coriobacteriales bacterium. Classification (GTDB taxonomy): domain Bacteria; phylum Actinomycetota; class Coriobacteriia; order Coriobacteriales; family QAMH01; genus CACZQA01. The sequence continues at coordinate 3,289 of JBJEHP010000230.1, forward strand.
GGGCCCGACCATGAAGCGTTTCCGCCCGCGCGCCAAGGGCTCCGCAAGCCCCATCAGGAAGCGCACGAGCCACATCACCGTCGTCGTTGCAACCAGAGAGGAGGCGTAGCACATGGGTCAGAAGGTTAAGCCGACTGGTTTCCGCCTTGGCATCACCGAGAACTGGCGTAGCCGCTGGTATGCCGGTAACGACTATGCTGCCACGCTTGAGAACGATATCAAGCTGCGCAAGCACGTCGAGACCAAGCTCGCGGGCGCTGCGCTTTCCAAGGTAGAGATCGAGCGTGCTGGCGACAAGATCAAGGTCATCGTCACCACCGCTCGTCCCGGCATCGTCATCGGCAAGAAGGGCACCGAGGTCGACGCTCTGCGCAAGGAGCTCGAGGCCATCGCCGGCGGTCATGTCTCCGTCGAGGTCATCGAGGTCAAGCGCCCCGAGCTCGACGCCAACCTGATCGCCCAGTCCATCGCCGAGCAGCTCGAGGGCCGCGTTGCCTTCCGCCGCGCGATGCGCAAGGCCGTCCAGTCCGCCCGCAAGTCCGGCGCCAAGGGTATCCGTATCCAGTGCGCAGGCCGTCTGGGTGGCGCCGAGATGAGCCGCCGCGAGTGGTACCGCGAGGGCCGTGTGCCGCTGCACACCCTTCGTGCAATGATCGATTACGGCACCGCAACCGCACATACCACCATGGGTTCCTGCGGTATCAAGGTCTGGGTGTACTACGGCGAAGTGCTTCCTGGTCAGCAGAAGACCAACCCTGCTCTCGAGGGCACCTCTAGCCAGCGCCGCGGCCGTGGCCGTCGTGGTGAGAGGAGGGACCGCTAATGTTGATGCCTAAGCGCACCAAGTACCGCAAGGTCCAGCGTGGTTCTATGAAGGGCAAGGCCAAGGGCGGCACGAAGCTCGCCTTCGGTTCCTACGGCATCCAGGCTCTCGAAGCCCATTGGATCACCAACCGCCAGATCGAGGCTGCCCGTATCGCCATGACCCGCTACATGAAGCGTGGCGGTCGTGTGTGGATCACGATCTTCCCGGACAAGCCCATCACCAAGAAGCCGGCAGAGACCCGCATGGGTTCCGGCAAGGGCAACCCGGAAGAGTGGGTAGCAGTCGTCAAGCCGGGCCGCGTCATGTTCGAGATCGACGGCGTGACCCCCGAGGAAGCTCGCGAGGCCATGCGCCTTGCCATCAACAAGCTTCCCATCAAGTGCAAGATGCTGTTCCGCGCCGACGCGGCAGAGCATGCGCACGAGTTCGCCGAGGAGCACGCCAAGGAGTTCGCTATCCAGCGCGCTATCGAGGCCGAGGAAGAAGCAGAGCACGAGGCAGAGGTCGAAGCTGCTCGTGAGGCTGCCGCGAAGGGAGGTAACGCGTAATGAAAGCATCTGAAGTACGTGAGCTTTCCACCGACGACCTCAACGAGAAGTTGAGCGAGGCACGTGCCGAGCTGTTCAACCTGCGCTTCCAGATGGCTACTAGCCAGCTGGACAACACTGCACGTGTTAAGACCGTTAAGAAAGACATCGCGCGCATCTGCACCGAGCTGCGTGCCCGCGAGATCAATGCAGCAGCAGACGCTGCGTCCTAGGAAAGGAGCGAAACCTAAATGGCAGAAGAGCGTAACAGTCGTAAGGTTCGCCAGGGCGTAGTCGTCTCGGCAGCCAACGACAAGACCATCGTCGTTCAGATCGAGGAGCGCAAGCAGCACAGGGTCTATCACAAGATGATGACCACCACGAGCAAGCTTCACGCTCATGACGAGAACAACGAGGCAGGTGTGGGCGACATCGTCCGCATCATGGAGACCCGACCGCTGTCCAAGAAGAAGCGCTGGCGCCTCATCGAGATCGTCGAGAAGGCCAAATAAGGCCCGTTAGTAACAGGAAAGGTAATCATCATGATTCAAATGCAATCAATGCTGACTGTTGCTGACAACTCTGGTGCACGCAAAGTCCAGTGCATCAAGGTTCTCGGTGGCTCCAAGCGCCGCTATGCCGGCCTTGGTGACGTGATCATTTGCAGCGTCAAGGAAGCCACGCCGAACAGTCAGGTCAAGAAGGGCGATGTCGTCCGTTGCGTCGTCGTCCGCGTCAAGAAGGAAGTCCGCCGCAAGGACGGCTCCTACATCAGGTTCGATGAGAACGCCGCTGTCCTCGTCGACGACTCTGGCGCACCTCGTGGTACGCGTATCTTCGGGCCCGTCGCCCGCGAGCTGCGTGATCGCAAGTACATGAAGATCGTCTCCCTCGCTCCCGAGACGCTTTAAGGAAAGGTGTGAGGAAATGGCGAAGATGAACATCAAGAAGGGCGATACCGTCAAGGTCATCACCGGCAAGGACAAGGGCGCACAGGGCGAGGTCCTGTCCGCTCGTCCGTCCGAGCACCGCGTCGTCGTCCAGGGTGTGAACATCATTCACAAGGCGTTGCGTCCGTCGCAGGCCAACCCCAACGGCGGTATCGACACGTTCGAGGGCCCCATCGACGTTTCCAACGTCATGCTGGTGTGCCCGCAGTGCGGCCTGCCCACTCGCGTCGCCGTGAGGCGTGACGAGGGCAAGAAGGTCCGCGTCTGCAAGAAGTGCGGCAAGGACATCGACTAGTCCTTTCGTTGCAGCATCGGGTGCCCGCGCCAACGAGGTGCGGGCACCTCATCAAAGGCCCTCGCAAGAGGGGACGAGGTTGGAACCCCGTCTTAATTCTCGAAACAAGGAGTAACAATGGCACCTCGCCTGAAAGAGAAGTACAAAAACGAGATCGTCCCGCAGCTCGAGAAGGAGCTGAACATCGCCAACATCAACAACGTTCCGAAGCTTGAGAAGATCGTTGTCAACATGGGCGTTGGCGAAGCGGCGACCGACAGCAAGCTTATCGACGCGGCTGTTGCGGACCTGCGCACCATCACCGGCCAGCAGCCGATGATCTGCCGTGCAAGGAAGTCCATCGCAACGTTCCGCCTGCGCAAGGGCCAGGCCATCGGCGCCAAGGTCACGCTGCGCGGCGACCGTATGTACGAGTTCTTCGACCGTCTGGTTGCAACTGCGATCCCGCGCATCCGCGACTTCCGCGGCATGCCGGACAACAGCTTCGACGGCCACGGCAACTACTCCATGGGCGTCAGCGAGCAGACGATCTTCCCCGAGATCTCCTACGAGGACGTCGATCGCACGAGGGGCATGGACATCACGTTCGTGACCACCGCCAAGACCGACGAGGAAGGCAAGGCACTTCTTACCGCTTTTGGCTTCCCGTTTGTCAACCGCTAAGGTATAGTGTTCAATCGTCTGACTACGCGCCCTTTGTAAGGGCACGTAGTCATTTCGATGTTATTGGTGTCAACAACGGAGATGGGCTCCGTTGTGAAATTAGGAGGCATGTTTTGGCAAAGAAATCGATGATCGCCAAGGCAAACCGCGAGCCTAAGTACAGCACGCGCGCCTACACGCGTTGCGTCCGCTGCGGCCGACCGCATTCGGTCTACCGCAAGTTCGGCCTGTGCCGTATCTGCTTGCGCGAGCTTGCTCTCAAAGGCGAACTCCCCGGTGTCCGCAAAGCCAGCTGGTAATCGCTGGTTTTCCTGATGCTGGGCTGCCCCGATCAGGCGTTGCCGCCACGGGTGACGACGAACCGATCGGAAGCAGTCATCAACGAACCATAGGAGGAAATTAATGAGCACGACTGATTCGATCGCAGATATGCTCACGCGTATCCGAAACGCGAATTCTGCGACCAAAGAGACGGTTTCCAT
>JBJEHP010000231.1:0-7018 GCA_051876145.1 Coriobacteriales bacterium
GACATGGCTATCGACCTGGGTACGGCCAACACTCTGGTGTCGGTTCGCGGACAGGGCATCGTCATAAACGAGCCTTCTGTTGTGGCAATCGAGCAGCAAGACCAGCGCGTTTTGGCCGTTGGCTCGCAGGCGAAGGACATGCTGGGCCGCACGCCCGGCAGCATCGTCGCCATGCGCCCCCTCAAAGACGGAGTCATCGCAGACTTCGACGTCACCGAGGCAATGCTTCGCTACTTCATCGACAAGGCGCAGGGCAAGCGCATGCCCTGGCATCCCAAGCCGCGCGTCGTCGTGTGCGTCCCGAGCGGCGTCACGAGCGTCGAGAAGCGCGCCGTGTTCGAGGCGACCATCACCGCCGGCGCACGCCAGGCCTTCCTCATCGAAGAGCCCATGGCGGCAGCCATCGGCGCCGGCCTGCCGGTAGACAGCCCGACGGGCTCCATGGTCGTCGACATCGGAGGCGGCACCACCGAGGTCGCCGTCATCTCGATGGGCGGCATCGTCAAGGCGACATCGATCCGCATCGCGGGCGACTCGTTCGACTCCGCCATCGTCCAGTACGCGAAAAACCACTACAACATGGCCATTGGCGAGCGTACCGCCGAGGAAATCAAGATCACCATCGGCTCTGCGGCCCCGCTCGTCGAGGAAGTCGACGTCGAGGTCCGCGGCCGCGATCTGCTCTCTGGCCTGCCCCGCACCGTCCGCATCGAAAGCGAAGATGTGCGCGAGGCGCTCGAGGAGCCGGTCAGCAAGATGATCCAGGCAGTCAAGGACACCATGGACGAGACGCCTCCCGACCTGGCGTCCGACCTCATGGAGTACGGCATCACCCTCACCGGCGGCGGCGGAATGCTGCGCGGTCTGGACGAGCGCCTGCGCGCAGAAATCGGCGTGCCGGTCCACGTCTCCGACACCGCGCTCATCAACGTCGTCCAGGGGTGCGCCGCGGTGCTCGAGGCTCCCGATTTCCTCTCGCAGCCATACATGCAACAGAGGTAACTGATACATGCCAGGGCTCTCGTTCAGCAACCAGAACCAGAGCAGACGCCCGGGTCTCTGGTGGATTCCGATCGTCTTGATCGTTCTGTCAATCGTCCTCATCACGCTGTGCGTACGCGCAGACGGCGGTGGGGCGTTTGCCGCTGCCCGCAATGCGGTGCAGACGGTCTCCAAGCCCATCGAGCATCTGTGCTCGGGCCTCTCGACGCCGTTCAAGAGCGTCGCGAGCATCGGCACCGATGACGAGAAGGAGCAGCTGCAAAAAGAGAACGAGCAGCTGCGCACCCTCGTGAGCGAGCTCGAGGAGTACCGCCAGCAAAACCAGCGCCTGCTCACTCTCACGCAGCTTGCCGACACCTACGCGCTCACCACCGTCAGCGCGACGGTCGTGGACACCACCTCCGGGTGGGACCGCACTGCCACCATCAACAAGGGCAGCAACGACGGCATCGCCGTGGGCATGGGCGTCATGAGCTCGTGCGGCCTCTACGGCCAGGTCGAGTCCGTGACCAGCACCACCGCCACCGTGCGCCTCATCAACGACGCGCACAGCTCGGTTTCTGCCATGGTGCAGGGCTCGCGTGCGCGCGGCATCGTCAAGGGCGCCTACGACGGCTCCATGACGATGGAGTACGTGCCCGTCGGCTCGACGGTGGCCGAAGGCGACATGGTCATCTCCTCAGGCGAGGGCGGCACCTACCCGCACGGCATCCTCGTCGGCACGGTCCGCAACGTCGAGGTCGATTCGTCCAAGCTCTACTACCGCATCTCGGTCGAGCCCATCTTCAACCTGCAGTCCTGCGAGGAAGTGCTCGTGCTGACCGGCAACGAGGACAGCACCGCGACAGTCATCGACCAGACGCTCCTCGACCAGATTATCGCGAACTCCCGCACGTCCTCGTCCGACACGTCGGGCGCAAGCACGAACGCGACCTCGAGCTCGAACGCCCAGGGCACCACCGCCCAGTCGACAACTGACGCGACCGCTTCCTCGCAGTCCTCTTCTCAGAACAGCTCGAGCACCGCGGCGACGGGCACCAACGCGGCTGCAGACACGAGCTCCTCGAGCAAGAGCAGCTCCACCAGCGGCTCGAGTTCGACGGTGGGAGCTGCGTCATCGGGAGGCTCCAATGAGTAAACCGCTCGTCTACACCATCACCTTCGTGGTGTGCATCCTGTTCCAGGCAGGCATCTCGCCGGCAATCTCGGTGGCAGGCTGCGCACCCGACTTCCTGCTCATCCCCGTCATGCTCGTCGCGATGCGCAGCGGCGCCGGTGCGGGCGGCATCGCGGGCTTTTTCTGCGGCCTGCTCTACGACCTCATGGGCGCGAACGTCATCGGCGGCATGGCGCTTGCCATGACGATCATGGCGATGATCGTCGGTCTGCTCGCCTCCAACCTCAACTCCACCTCCATCGCCACCGTCGTGGTGCTCGTCGTGGTGGCCTCGCTGTTCGTCGAGCTCGTCTACGGCATCATCGTCATGCTCACGGCCATCGACGCAGGCGGTGCGGCAACCGTGCTCGTGTTCCATTCGATTCCAACGGCGCTGTATTCCGCCGTGTTCGCGATTATCGGACTTCTGACCATCGGCCTCGTCCTCGCCGACGACGCTCCGTCCATGCCCGCCCAGCTCGGCGGCGGCATGGGCAGGAACAAGATGCCCCGCATGAAGTCCAGGCTCAAGTAAGGGAGGCGCTAGCTACCCATGGTTGCAGCCCTCAGCGCAGCGGCGATCGTCCTGCTCTTCATTGCGGCGATCGTCCTCATAGTCTTAATTGCCAGGTCGGGACGCAAGAACAAATCGCGCGTGTCGTTTGGCGGCAAACGCGCCAAGAGCATGCCCGTCGGCACCGAGAGCTCGAGCTCCGGCGACGGCGAGGTCACGATGCGCCGCCGCTTCTTCATCTTCTTCGGCCTGATCGGAGCGGCGGTGGCAACGCTCGTCGCCAAGCTCTGGTCCATGCAGGTCATGTCCGGCGAAGAGTACACCGAGCGCGCCGAATCCAACCGCATCACCGAGTACACCACGGTGGCGCCCCGCGGGCGCATCTTCGACCGCAACGGCGTCGAGCTGGTGGGCAACCGCTCCTCGTTTGTCGTGCTCGCAAATGCCGAGGTGCAGAACAACCCGGCGGTCATCAACAGGCTTTCGACGGTGCTGGGCATCCCGCGCGAGACGATCAAACAGTCGGCGGCATCGCAAAGCGGCGGCGCCCAGGCAGACCGCGTGCTCGCCATCGACATCGACAGCCGCGCCGTGGCCTATCTCACCGAGCACCACGAGGCCTTCCCGGGCATCTCGATCGAGGGCCGCACGGTGCGCACCTACCCCAACGGCAAGCTCGCATCGCACGTCCTGGGCTACACGGGCACGATCTCTGAGGCCGAGCTGAAAAAGCAGTCCGCCGGCGTCAGCTACGAGTCGGGCGATATCGTTGGCAAAGACGGCGCCGAGCAGGCTTTCGAGGCCTACCTGAAGGGCGACCGCGGCGTCAAGCGCGTCGAGATCAACGCGGCGGGCGAGGTCGTGAACAGCGTCGACTCCATCGACCCCGCGCAGGGCAACGACGTGCGCCTCACGCTCGACGTCAACGTGCAAAAGGTCGCCGAGGAGGCGCTGCAGCAGGCCTTCGTCGACGCGCACAACGCGAAGTACGAGAACGCCTCGGCGGGCGCGATCGTGTGCATGAACGCGAAAACGGGTGAGATTGTCGCCATGGCGTCGGCGCCCGACTACGACCCGACGGAGTTCATCGGCGGCATCTCGAGCGACACGTGGAGCGAGCTCACCGGCGACAAGTCGGGCTATCCGCTCTCCAACCGCTGTATCGCGGGCCTGTACCCGGCGGCATCCACGTTCAAGGGCTTCACGGGGCTTGCGGGCCTGCAGTACGGCTACGCGAGCGAGCAGTCCGTCTGGGATTGCAAGGGCACGTGGACCGGCTTTGGCGAGCAGTGGCCGCAGAAGTGCTGGAACACGAGCGGACACGGCCAGATCGGGTTCCACATGGGCATCGTCGAGTCATGTGACGTCGTGTTCTACGAGATCGCGAAGCGCTTCTACCAAGAGACCGCCGACAGTGACGCCGTGCTCCAGAAATACCTCAAGAGCTGGGGCTTCGGCCAGAAGACCGGCATCGAGATATCCGGCGAGGCAGAGGGCCGCGTGCCGACGCCCGACTGGAAGAAGGCCTACAACAAAGACGCTCCGGAAAGCCAGGCGTGGCTTCCCGGCGACCTCTCCAACCTCATCATCGGCCAGGGCGACCTGCTGGTCACGCCGCTGCAGGTCTGCTGCGGGTATGCGGGCCTGGCCACGGGGCGCGTGCCCAAGCCGGTGCTTTTGAGCTCCGTCATGGCAAGCGACGGGCAGACCGTCGTCGTCGACGGCACGAGTTTCCAGGGCTCCACCATCCACCCGGATTTCGAGGAGAAGAACCTCGAGATCATGCGCAGCGGCTTTCGCGACGTCGTCGCGGAGGGCTCGGTCAAGAACGTCTTTGCCGGGATGGGCGTCAACATCTCGGGCAAGACCGGCACGGGCGAGGTCGCGGGCCACGACAACTACGGCTGGTTCGTCGGCTACGGCCCGTCCGAGGACCCGCAGTACGTGTGCGCGTGCTGCATCGAGGAAGGCGGCTCGGGCGCCACGTGTGCCGCACCCGCCGTGCGCTCGGTGCTCGCTGCGGCGCTCGGCCAGGACACGAGCCATGTTGCCGGCACGGCAACCGAGGAGCGCTGATACCCCATGCCGAAAAAGACATTTGGCCGCACGCCCAAAGTGCACGCTCGTTCCGCCTCTCCCGCGGTGGCAAACGCACACCAGAACACGTCTCCCGTCAACATCCCGCTGTTCGCCATCGTGGCGGCGCTTGTCGCGATTGGCCTCGTGACCGTCTACTCGGTCACGCTCACGAACACCGAGTACAACTTCTGGCGCCAGGTCATCGGCATCGGCATCGGCATCGTCTTGATGGTGCTGTTCTGGCTGTTCGACTACCGCCAGTTCGGAAGCTGGTTCGTCCCGCTTCTGGTCATCGACTGCCTGCTCATCATGCTACCGATGATCCCGGGCCTTGGCATCGAGGTCAACGGCGCGACCTCGTGGATCAAGATCGGCCCGCTCACGGCCCAGCCGTCCGAGTGGGCAAAGCCCGTGACCATCCTCATGATGGCGGCAGGCTGCGCGCGCTTCGACGGCGAGATCACCAAGGGCACCGATTATCTCAAGCTCGTCGGCTGCCTGCTGCTGCCGTGCGTGCTGCTCATCCGCGAGGACCTGGGCTCGACGCTCGTCTTGCTGGTCATCGGCTTTTTCATCTTGTTCGTGGGCGGTGCCTCGCGTAAATGGATTCTCGTCACGCTGCTCACGCTCGTGGTGGCAATTGCGGGCGGCCTCGGCCTCAACAGCGCGCTCAACACCTGGTCCGGCGGCGACATCCAGATCTTGAAACCCTACCAGATGAGCCGCCTGCTCGTCTTCATCGACCAGGACAACCCCGATTACGCCGACGATGCCTACAACCTCAACCAGGCGAAGATCGCCGTCGGTTCCGGCGAGATCACGGGCAAGGGCTTTGGCAACGCAACGCAGTCGTCGGGTGGTTTTCTGCCCGAGGCGGCGACGGACTTCATCTTCTGCGTCTACGCGGAGCAGTTCGGCTTTTTAGGCGCGCTTCTGCTGCTCGCGCTGTACCTCGCCCTCATGGCGGTCGCGCTCACGATCGGCCTGCGCGCGTCTGATAAACTCGGCTCATGCATCGTCGCCGGCATCATGGGCATGTGGCTGTTCCAGATACTCGAGAACATCGGAATGGACTTGGGGCTCATGCCCATCACGGGCATTCCCCTGCCCTTCATGAGCTATGGCTCGTCGTTCATGCTGACGAACTTCATATGCATCGGGCTGCTGTGCTCCATCTGGTCGCGGCGCCTGGATGTGTCGAACCGCACGAGAAAGGTGGCGTCACGCTAATGTCAAAAATGCCCATCGATGTGAAGCAGCTTCTCGATTCCGTGGCCAACATCGGCCAGGAGCGGGACCTGCCCGTGTACGTTGACCTCGTGTTCGACCCGACCGCAAGCGATACGCTCATCGACTACATCATCGACGCGTTTGTCGGGCAGGGCTCGACCGCGATCGTCGAAAGCGTCATGCTGGGGACCTCTGTGCCCAAGCTGCCGCTGCCCGCCGACCTGTGCGTGATCGTGGGCGGCGACTCACTGCTGCTGGGCGACGTCGCGGCCGCGGCGCGTGCCAAGGGCATCCCTTCCGTGGTCGCCATCGCGCGCGGCGAGACCTTCTTTGCCGACAACCCCGAGGCAGCGCAGCGCCTGGCAGACGAGACTCTGAAGGCAAACACCATCCCGACGCCCGCGGCGACGGCCAACGCGCCCGCGGTGGGCAAGGGCATCCCCATGGACGACATCGTCGACATCGACGTCAAGCCCGGCGCGAGGCGCCCGCTCGAGGAGCTGGGTTCCTGGATTGTCTCCAACGCCCCGGCCAAGCGCATTGCCATGGCCGCCAACTTCGCGTTTCTACGTCATCCGCTCGCCGTTGAGCTGACGCAGCACAACGCCATCGAGAACGGCGCCATCGGGCTCGTCTTCTTCATGCCGGGCGCCGATATGCCGCTCATCACGCTCAACCAGGCCCGCATGGTCCTGCAGATCGCCGCAGTGTACGGAAACGACCTGTCCACCGACCGCATCAAGGAGGTTGCGGCGGTCGTGGCCGGCGGCTTTGGCTGCCGTGCCCTCGCGCGCAAGCTCGTGAGCCTCGTGCCCGTCATGGGCTGGGCGATCAAGCCCGCCGTCGCCGCATCGGGCACGGTCGCGATGGGGTACTCCGCCATCGGCTACTACGAGGGCGGCATCGCGCTCGCCTCGCCCAAAGAGGCTGTCGACGACCTGTTCGACGTGCTCGCCGACCTTGCAGACAACGGCACGACTGCCGTGGAAAACGTCGTCGACGGGGTGACCATGCTGCGCATGCGCGTGAAGAGCCCC
>JBJEHP010000232.1:0-1865 GCA_051876145.1 Coriobacteriales bacterium
AGCCGGCTTGCATGAAGAACACGAGCACCGCTCCGACGATGTACCACAGGCTGTCAGCGCCTATGAACATCGCAACAATGTCACTGCTCATAATTTCCTCCTTGACTTGATTGGAAACGAAAGGCCAACACGGGGTTGGCCGTGCTCCGCGCTGACAGGTTCCATTGTTGAAGTGTTGTGTTTCGCGAAAATTGCCCGTGCGTTAAGAGCATGTTTAGAGTTGTTGTCAGGGATGTTGCGAGCAGTTTTCGAGCATGTTTCGCAGCCCGGCGCCGCTACGGGGGATGGCGCTGCCGCTTTGCCGCGCTGACCGGGGCGTTAGTTGGCCAGGGCGTTAGCTGGCCGGGGCGTTCATTTGACCGGGAGCTAGAGCAGCTGCGCGATGACGCGTGCCGCCTCGCGCGCGCCGGCGACGTCGATGCCGCCGTACTGCATCGCGAACCGCGCCTCCCCCGTCTGCCCCTCGCCCGAGAGCGCGTACGTGCTCAGCGGGGCGAGCCGGACTCCTTTGACAAGCGCCCGCGATGCAAGCTCGTGCTCGTCTGCGCCCTCGATGACGAGCACGAAGTGCAGGCCCGAATCCTCCTGCTCGACATGCATCCTCGCAGCGGCATCCTGCTGGCGCAGCTCGTCGATGAGTGCATCGCGCACCTCGCGCTGCGCCTTGCGATAGCGGTTCACGTGCCGCTCGTAATCGCCCGATTCGAGCATGCGCGCGAGCGCCACTTGGTCGACGGCGCTCACCGTGTTGGAGTAGAAGCCCGCAGCCGCGTCCCACCTGCGCGAAAGCGCTTCGGGAAGCACCATGAACGCCGCACGGATCGCCGGCCCCAGGCTCTTGGAGAACGTGTTCGTGTAGATGACGCGCCCCTCGACGTCAATCGAGGCGAGGCTCGCGATGGGGCGTCCCGACATCCGGAACGTCGCGTCGTAATCGTCTTCGATCAGATAGGCGTCCTCGTGTTCGCTCGCCCAGCCCAGCAGCTCGTACCTGCGCGCGATGCTCGTGACGATGCCGGTTGGGAACTGGTGCGAGGGCATGATGTGCGCGATGCGCGCCTTGGAGCTGCGCAGCTGCGCCATGTCGATGCCCTCGTCGTCGAGCGCGACGGGGCAAACGGCGAGCCCGAGCGAAGAATAGATGCGCTGCAGGCGCGGATAGCCCGGATCCTCGAGCGCTATCGATCCGCTCGAGCGCAGGAGCTGCGCGAGCGCCACGTCGAGGATCTGCGCACCGGCGCCGACGACGATGTGCTCGGGGTCGGCATCGATCCCGCGGGTCTGGCGCAGGCGCTCCGAGATGGCCTGGCGCAGACGGTACGAGCCCTTGGCGGGCTGCGGGCCATAGAGCTCCTCGTCCGGCTCGCTCGCGAGCGTGCCGCGCATCGCCTTGCCCCATACGCGCGACACCATCGCAACGTCTGCCGTCGGTTTGGAAAAGTCGTACAAGACGGGAGCCTCTGCCCGCTGTTCATGCGCGACGCGCAGACGCTGCGGCACGGGGACCTTGCCCGGAAGCGCGTTGACGTAATAGCCGCTGCGCGGGCGGGCAGTGCAGTAGCCCTCGGCTACGAGCTGCCCATAGGCGCTCTCGACAGTGACCAGGCTCACGCCCAGACGCTTTGCGAATGCGCGCTTTGAGGGTAGGCGGTCGCCAGGGTCGAGCGTGCCGGAGACGATGTCGTCCCTGATGCTGCGGTAGACGAACTCGTAGAGTGTGAGGTCCCCACGCTTGGTGACATCGTAGTCCAGCATGCAATCCCCTTCGTCTGGCCCTATTTGCTCATGTGCTTTGACCTTATTTTGGCCTTGTCATTTTATCTTCTATTGGACATTTTGCAGAGTCCAATTTACTCGTAGCCTCC
>JBJEHP010000233.1:0-1860 GCA_051876145.1 Coriobacteriales bacterium
AACTCGATCTTTCCGGTCGGCGTATCGAGCGGAGCGCCCTCGGGGTCTTCGTAGAACGCGCGCATGCCAACAAGGTCCTCTTCCCAGTCGTCGCGGAAGCGGTTGGGCAGGTAGCCCTTCTCCATGAACTCGTCGTAGGGCATGTGCTCCTGGCAGCCGCCCAGCGTATAGCTGCGCAGCCTCAACGCATCAAAGCCGGGCTTGCCAAACACGTGCTCGGTCGACGCCTCTTGCATGACGACGAAGTCCTCGTCGTTACCGGCGGAATCGGTGTTGTTTGCCGCCACCTGAGGCGGATAGCACCAGTGCTCCCACAGCTCCTCTTTCATGCCGAGCTTGTCCGCGATGGCGAGAACCGCCTCGGTATCGGACTTCGACTCGCCGAGGGGGTCAATCGCAACGCCCTCATGCACGACCAGATCGTTTGTGAAGCTCTGGCTGGAAGTCGCGATGTCGTCTTCCTCGAACTTGGTCGATATCGGCAGGATGATGTCGCCGAACAATGTGTCGTTTTCCATCCAGGGATGCTGAACGAGGTAGAACTCGATAGACTCGTCGCGCAGCGCGTCCTGCATGCGATTGCCGCCGTTCCAGCACGTGGACCAACAGGGCGTGTCGGTCCAGATCATGTGAATGCGCGTACCGTCCTCTTCCGGATACTGGTACTGCGTGAACTGGTCGACGCGCGGCAGACCAGCGACGACACGACCGTACCAGGTCAGCTTCTCGCCCTCCGGCAGCATGATCGCGTCGGGAACGAGCGTCTGCGGGATGAAGTGCTCGAGGTCGGTTCCGGCGACATGTCCCGTGAAGCCCGCCCACATGAACGTGCCCCAATCACGATGCGGAATCGGGTCGAGGCTCGGCATTCCGTAGAGATTCCATTCCATCATCTTGAACATGTTCTTGCCCGGAGCACCCACGCCCTGCATGGCGAGCAGTGCAATCTCGAGACGAGCAGGCTCGTGCGCGAACACGGAGCGAATGTAGCCGCCGCCGTTGCAGTGAGCCGTCGAGACGATGTGCTTTGCCCAGTACCTGGCGAGTGCCTTGATCTGGCGCGCCGGCACGCCGCACTTGGACTCTGCCCACTTCGGCGTCTTGGGCTGTCCGTCTGCGCCTCCCAGCACGTAGTCCTTGAACCAGTCGAAACCATCGGTGTGCGTCTCGATGTACTCGTGGTCGTAGGTGTCCTCGGTCAGCCACACCCACGCAATGCCCAGCCACAGCGCCGCATCGGTGTTGGGCAGGACGGGAATCCACTTATCGGCATGGACAGCGGCGCCGTAGTTGACGTCGGGGCAGATGTAGATGCTCTTGATGCCGATCTCGTTCCAGAAATAGCTGATCTTGGAGGCATCTTGGCCACCCCAGCCCCACGGCGCGGTCTCGGGATCGCAGCCGACAAAAAGCACGGCGTCGGAGTTCTCGGAGATGTCCTTGAGCAGATTGGATTGGAACGCCTGCTGGCCGACCGGGTCCATGCCCCACATGTGCTTGGCACCCCAGTACCAGCCTTCCCACGAGTCTGGCTGGCGCGCCTGCAGGGTAAAGCCACCAAGAAGGTTCATCAGGTGGGTGTTCGCGCCATGGCCGGCATGCATGACCTTGGTCTCACCATGCCCGTCGCCCTGCAGGAACACGGCCTTGTTGCCATAGGTGTCGATTACACGGCGGATTTCCTTGGCGATGATGCCAGTCGCCTCATCCCAGCTGATGCGCTCGTAGCCGCTGATGCCGCGATTCTGGGGATTGCGCTCGCCATCAGGGTCCCAATCGACGCGCTTGAGCGGATACGGCACGCGGTTCTTGGAATACACGCGGTTCTTGTAGCTCAGTGCCATCGGCGACAGGCTCGTC
>JBJEHP010000234.1:0-1854 GCA_051876145.1 Coriobacteriales bacterium
GTTAAGATGGTTGTCAGGACTTCCATGATAATCGCCTCGTTTCTCTCTTTTCCCAATCCCTCTGACTCGATTATCACCGTCTGCCCGCAGGTTCGCCCCGCCCGCCATGATGCAAGGGGCGTAAGGAAACGAGGGAGGGGCATCCCATATCTGACGGCACGGATATGCAGAATTGAGGTGGGGCTGGCAGACGGCGAGCCCTAGGGCAAAGTCCCGAGTTCGAGCGACGAGATGACCTCCGCCATGCCGCTTCCCGTGCGGCACACGGCGACGAGTCGCTTGACGATGCCGTGGACGGGGATGACCGCACGCCCGGTGTTGCGCAGCATGGTGACGCCCTCGTATGCCTCGGGCAGCAGGATGATCCCGGACTTGAGGTTGGACATGAGGTCGGAGCTGTCGCGCAGCGTGCAGGTCTTGGAGCGGTAGTCGACGCCGAGCTTGAGCAGGGCGCGGCGGGTGTCTGCCCAGTTGATCCGCTCGCCGTCGAAGCTCGTCTGCGCGTGGAGCAGCAGGCAGCCGTCGAGGTCGTGCGGCTCGAGCGTCCCCGACTTGGCAAGCGGGTGCGTGCGCTGCATGACGGCCACCACCGGCGTGCGAAACGCCTCGACGATGTCGTAGCGGCCGTCGAGGGCGTCGAGGCGCTCGTCGGTGCTCATGGTGAGGTAGACGTCCGCCTGCCTGGTGTCGAGCAGCTCGGCGATCTCTGCGTCGGCAAAGCTGCCGGGTGGCAGCACCTTGTAGCGCACGTTGCCGGCCTGCTCGGCGGCCAGGTGCTCGACCTTTCCCATCACGGAGGGAAATATCGTCATGCCGGCGATGGTCACGACGCGCGACGTGCTGCGGTGGCGCGCGTAGAACGCGATGTCGTCGAGCGCGTCGACCATGTCGCCTGCGCGGTTGAAGACGTAGGTGCCGGCGTCCGTGAGGACGACGCCGTCGCTGCGGCGCTCGAGCAGCTCCATGTCGAGCGATTTCTCCAGCGCCTTGAGGTGGCGGCTCAACGTGGACTGCGAGCTGTTCAAGGCACGCGACGCGCGGGCGAGCGAGCCCTCGCGCGCGATGGTCACGAACTCGATGAGGTAGTCGCTTTGCATGTGCGTTGCCTCCCGTCCGCTCAGTTGGCGAGCTCGTCGACGTGGATGAGGGCGTTGGTCCAGATCGCGTCGAGCTGCCGTGCCGCCTCGTCGGCATCGCGCTCGAGCAGCGCGCCGAGCACCGCGTCGATGTCGTCGACGAGCAGCCCCTTGTGCGACAGGCGCACGGACTTGGTCCACAGGTACTCGCTCTCCGATTTGAACGAGTGGTACACGAGCGGCAGGATCATGTTGCCGGAAATCACGGTGACCTCGTGGTAGAACGCGTAGGCGGCCTCCGCCTCCTGCTCGGGTGTGGTGGTGGCGCGCGCCTCGGCGGCGAGCTGCTGCAGGCGCGCGAGGTCGTCTTGCGTCGCGCGCTCGACCACGAGACGCGCGGCCAGGCGGTCGAGCGAGTTGCGCACCTCGAACAGCGACTGCACCTCTTCCTTGCGCATGCGCCCTCCGTTGTAGCGCATGATGGCGTCGAGTGTCTCGATGGTGCCCTTGCGCCGGTAATCGGTGACGAAGACGCCGCGCCGCGGGCGGATCTTGACGAAGCCCATCTGCTCGAGCTGGGCGAGCCCCGCGGTGACGACGGGGCGGCTCACGCCCATCATCTCGCATAGCGAACGGCTGGAGGGGAGCTGCTCTCCCGTCCTGAGCTCGCCGGAAAGGATCATCCCCTCGAGCTGCTCGACGAACATCTCGGTGAGCGAAGGCGAGCTGATCTTGTGGAATGCCATGGAGACCACTTCCTCTGGAATGTGGTAATACC
>JBJEHP010000235.1:0-6917 GCA_051876145.1 Coriobacteriales bacterium
TATTTCGTGCAGATCAGCTGGGAGGAGGCAATCGACACCATCGTCGAGAAGATTAAGGAGATAAAGGGCAAGTATGGCCCCTATGGGATCTTCCACTGCCAATACGGCAGCTTCGGCAAGAACGGCTTCCCACTGGCCAAGTGGTACGACGCGGGCTTCGGCTTCTGGGGCGACCACTCCACCTCCGGGCACACCGCCGGGGAGAATTTCTTTCTCGGCTTCGACCTTACCAAGTCTATGGTTTCCGGCGAGAGCCCGGCACTGCCCGGCTTTGAGGCGCCCGACCTGTTCAACTCCAAGCTCATCGTTATGTGGGGCATGGACCCGGTCGTCGACTGGTTTGGTCCGACCTCTTATTACTTCGAGCTTGCCCACGAGTACGGTTGCAAGACGATTGTCATCGACCCGCGCTACACTGCCTCCAGCGAGGTGCTCGCCGACCAGTGGATCCCAATCCGCCCCGGCACTGATCTAGCGATGATGCTCGCCGTCGCGCAGGTGCTTTTCGAGGAGGACCTCTACGACCACGACTACGTCGACAAATGGGTCGAAAAGGACGGCTTCGAGGAATGGCGCGCCTATTGCATGGGTGAGGGCGAAGACGGCATCAAGAAGACCCCCGAATGGGCGGCTCCCATTTGCGCAATTCCCGCCGAGACCATCCGTGAGTTTGCGCGGCTGTACGGCACCACTAGACCGGTGCACCTGCAGTATTTCTACTCGTGCGCTAAACGTCATCTTGGCGAGTACTCCGCTGCTGCGGCTATGTTGCTGCAGACCATGACCGGAAATCTTGCCTGCCCAGGTGGCTGTCAGACCGGCTCGGCACTGCCCACCCCGGGCCGCATTCCGACCCCCACGGCCGATTTTCACCAGGCACCCTCCGACTACAAGATCCCCCAGCTTTGTAACAACAACAAGCTCACCGAGTTGCTGCACTGTCAGGATCTCTATTACAACGGGCTCATGAGTGAGGACGAGTTTCGGCATCGCATCGGATCGCCTTCCGATGATGCGCCGCTGCCGCACGTCGAGATGCTCATACTTGATAACAACTATGTGAACAATCACCACGACACCAACAAGCGCATGGGAGGCTTCGCCAACACGGAGTTCAACTGGGGCTGGCAGTGGCACGTCAACCAACCCTCCATGGAGTTCCTCGACATCGTGCTGCCGGCGCCCGTCTGGCAGTTCGAAGGTATGGACCAGTACATGTACGGCCATCAGCGCTTCGTTTCTGGACCCTCGGGTATGCGCAACTACTTCCTGTTCTGCGATGAGGGCTGCGAGTACCCCGGCGAGGTCAGGAGTCGCGAGTGGGTCTGGACCCAGATTGCCAAGGGCCTTGGCGTTGCCGAGGAGTACAACCCACGCCTGAAAGACGTCTCGGTCGAGAACTGGACCGCTGCTCAGCGCGAGGTATACCGCGAAGCCTATGACAAATGGTACGAGGAGTACGGTCCCATCTTCGATGCGATGGACGTCGAGGAGGTAAAGCCCTTCGATGAGTTCGTCAAAAAGCCAGTTGTCCGCATTCCCATCGACACGCCCTACTACGCGTACAAGTCGGTGCTGGAGTCGGGCGGAAACCCCTTCCAGACTGAATCGGGCAAGATCGAGTTCTCCTCGAATTACGTCAAGCACAACGACCTCACTAAGACGAAATGGCGCGGGCATTTCGACCCGATGCCCGTCTGGCAGCCAAGCTATGTGGATGCAGGCATCGCCACGGCGGCAAAGGATGGTTTCTACAACTGGCGAGCACGCACCTATCCGCTGTCGCTGGTCACGCCGGTGTCGGTGTACCGCCAGCATTCGTCCAACGACGACAACCCCCTCCTGCGCGAGGATTGCTACCGTCATGGAGTGTGGATCTCGGGCGTGGATGCGAAGGCACGTGGCATCAAAGATGGAGACCTCGTGCGCGTCTTCTCCGAGACCGGCGAAATGATACTCGCCGCCTACGTCACCAACCGAATGATGCCTGGCACGGCAGCTGTCCACCATGGTGCCTGGTTCCAGGGCGGAGACGGTAAGACCATGCTCAACCCATTTGGAATGGACCATCGTGGCGCACCGAACATCCTGCTCGACGACGAGCACCTGCCCAACATCTTAGGCACCCTGCTCACGAGCGGACTGTGCGAAGTGGAGAAGGTCGCCGATGGAGACATCGAGGGCTTTGGCACCGAGGCACAGCGCGGCGGTTTGCGCGGGGCGCAAGGCGTAATTGACATGCGAGCGGCATTGGCGGAAAGGGGCGCAGAACGATGACGCAGTACGGTTTTCACTTCGACCAGAACCGTTGCTACGGCTGCCAGGCGTGTGATATCGCCTGCAAGGATTGGAATGGTATCGAGCCGGGCGCGGAGAAGCTCATGTGTGTTTACGAATGGGAGACGGGAACCTTCCCCGACGTCCGCATTCACAATTTAGCGTTCCCTTGCGCGCACTGCGATGACCCTGCGTGCCTGAAGGCCTGCGAGACCGGCGCGATCTACAAAGAGGACAAGTATGGCGCGGTGCTCGTTGACGCCGAGAAGTGCAATGGCTGCCGCAAGTGCTACGAGGCCTGCCCCTATGGCGCACCGAAGTTCGCGAGCGATGAGCCGGGAGAGAAGATGCACAAGTGCGATATGTGCATCGACCGATTGGAGCAGGGTCTCAAGCCGGTATGCGCGTCGAGCTGCCCGCTACGTGCCTTCGACTTTGGTCCGATGGAGGAGCTCATAGCCAAATACACGGACGTGCGCTTCTGCCCGGGTATGCCCGATCCCGAGCTCACGCACCCGAATTACCTCATTTGGAACCAGCGAGAGAAGAAGCAGCTCGTGCCCTATGACGCCGACGAGGCCATCGAGCTCAACCGTCAGCGCGGGCACCTCGGGACCATGTTCGAGAGCAAAGAGGACCTCGAGCAGTTCGAAGACGGTTGCATCGGCCGCAGCGAGCTGAAGATGAAGTTTGCGAGCAACGCCGAGCTCATGCGAGCGACGCGCAACGACATGGCGTAGAAGGCGGGCACGAAAATCCAGCAGCAAGGAGACGGCGCCCTCCCGGCAAGGAGAGCGCCGGAGGAGGCGCCGTCTCTTCGTTCGCATCCGAACCCACGAGGAGGGATCGAGGAACTATGGAAGTAATCGGAGTCATAGGAATCATCGTCGGGCTGGTGTTCTTCGTCGTCGCGGCGATGAAGGGCTGGAACGTGCTCGTCACGTCCATCGTCACGGCAATCATCATCGCGCTCACCAACGGCATGAACATTGCCGATGCGATGATCGGAGCGAAGGGCTCCTACGTCACGGGTCTGGCGAGCTTCGTTCAGAAGAACATTTTCATCTTCTTGGGAGGCGCGATACTGGGCGAGCTTATCGACAAGTCGGGAGCTGCGACCTCTATCGCGCACGCCATTATGAGCAAGGTTGGCTCGAAGGGCGCCTACCTGGTGCTGCTAGGCATCGCGGCGGTCGGCGCGATTCTCACTTACGCTGGCATCTCGATGTTCGTGGCCATGTTTGCGCTCATCCCGCTGGCACGTCCGATGTTCAAGGAATGCAACATCCCCTGGCATCTGTTCAACGCCGCTTGGTCGCTTGCTGCATGCTCGTTTACGATGGCAATGATCCCCGGCGTGCCGGCGGTGGCCTGGATCAACGCGGCCAACGGCTGTGGCGTCTCGCTCACGGCTGCGCCCATAATGGGCATTGCTGGCTCCGTTGTCGCCGTCGCCGTCTCGTGCGTCTACATCAAGTTCGCGCTGAAGCGCGCTCAGGAGAAGGGCGAGGTCTATGAGGAGGTCGCGCTCCAGGTTGCCGAGGGCGACGCTGAGGCCAAGCGCCCGAACCTGTTCCTGTCACTGCTGCCGCTCGTCTTGCTCATCGCCATCATTATCGGCGGCTCGGCTGTCGGTGTTTCCAACATCGTCTACGTTGCCATGGCTGTTGCCATCGTCGTCGCGATGATCTGTTTCAACCCTTACATCAAAAGTCAGCGCGACGTACTGAGCAACGGGGCCAAGAATGCCATCGGCCCGGCGATGTTCACCTCTGCCGCCGTTGGCGTCGGCACCGTCGCCGCCGCATCTGCGGGCTTCACGGTCATCTACCAGGCCATCTTCAATATGCCCGGTGGCGTCTACGTCTCTGCTGCCACGATGTCAGCCGTCCTTGGCGGCATCATGGGTTCAGGATCGGGGGCTGTTGGCATCATCGCCCAGAACTTCCTGCAACCCTATCTCGCCACAGGCGTCGATCCGGCAGCGCTTGCCAAGATCATCGCGACCTCTGCCACCATCGGCGGTGCGCTGCCGAACTCGGGCGCGATGTTTGGCATGTTTGCGGCCATGGGGCTCAACCATGGCAACGCCTACAAGCACACGGCGGCCATCTCCATCGGCGCCGGGCTTTGCGCGCTGATCGTGATGATCGTCCTCGCCACCATCGGCCTCGTCTAGAGGCTGGCCCGGGCAGGCGTGCTCCGGCTCTGCGGCACCTCCTGCGCGCGATGCGCGAGAGGCGCCGTGGGGCCGTCTCCCCTGTCCGTCTCCAGAATGCCGGGGCGATGCGCCCCCGGCCCTTTTCGCGCAGGCTTCTTGCCCGGCTATCCGGACCCTCCCGCTCCCGCCAGACGCGGGCGAGACGCCCGCGCGAAGAGAGAGTCGCAAGGAGGAGGACGGCACATGAGGATTCCGAAACGGCACGAGGGCGTGCGGGGCAAGACCCCCGTCGAGGTCAAGGCACCCGCTCACGGACGCGCCCCGAGCACGCGCGGGCGGACGCGCCCCGGCGCGCCGAGGGCTGCCACCGCGCAGGTATCGCTCTTCGAGCGGGTGCCCGAGAGCAGCAGGCTCGCCTGGCCGGACATCGCCTCGATACTCTCGGGGGTCGTCTCGAGCCTTTCCAAGCTCATGGGCGGTGGCATCGTCGCCTTCTACGCGGGCTGCCAGCTCGGCGGGCTCGCGGTCGCTATAACCTTCGCGTTGAGCTCCGTGCTCGGCTATCTCGTCGGACGCATCACCTACGAGGAAGGGCTTCCCAACAACGTTGCGTCGCGCATGTACATCTTCGGGACCAAGGGCTCGGCGGTGGGCTCCCTCATCTGGATCTTCCTGCTGGTGGGAGTGCTCGCGGTGGGGACGGTCCAGCTCGGCAACGCGATCCTGTTCGCCTTCGGCATCACGTTTCCCTGGGCGCGCTGGGCGCTGTTCCTGTGCATTTCCTGTATCTGGATTGCCATCTCCCTTTTCGGGACCAAGTTCATCGCGCGCATGAACGCCGCCTTCGTGGTCGCCCTGTTCTGCGTGATGGGCTACGTCGTCTACCTGATCGCCGCGCACGGGCAGATGGCCGAGGCGGTCACGCACGGCATCATGATCCCCGGAGTCGATTCGCTGCAGGGGTTTTCCTATGGCGTCAACTACGCCATCATGACCCGCGGGCTGTTCGCCCTGTTCGCGGCCGATTTCACGCGCTTCGCGCGCAAGCGCCGCGATCTCGTTCCGATATCCCTGGTCGGCTCGCTGTTCGCGGTCATCACCTACATCTGCGGCGCGCTCATCACCTATTACGGCTTCGATCAGGCCTACCAGTATTTCTTGGCATCGGGCTCCTACGATGCGGCCGGCGCCGCCAACGCCGCCATCACCAATCCCGGCATCTCGCTCGTCCTCGCGTCCGGCGGCATCGGGCTCGCGATCATCTGTCTGTCGCAGATGAAGGTGGAGACCTCGAACTCCATCGGAGGCGCCAACGCGGTCTCGAACCTCTTCGACTCTCTGTTTGGCGTCAAGTTGCCCTGGGCGGCAGCGGTTGTCATCGCCAACGCTATCGGGCTCGTCTTCATCTTCGGAAACATTCTTGACCAGGTGAACGCGTTCATGTCGATTGGCTCGATTCTCACCATCGGGTGGTGCGTGCTCCTCATGACCGACTACTATGTCGTGCGCGGCAAGATGCGCATCGGCAGCCGGCACATCCCGCTCGACAGGGTGGAGGCCGTGAACTGGCGTGGCGTGGCCACGCTCGTCGCGGTCACGGCGGTGAACGCCTGGCTCTACGGCGCGCATGTCGTGGCCGTGCCGTTTCTGACGACGGCGCCCATGACCTTCGTGCTCTACATCGTCTTGAGCTGGCTGACGCGCGACCGCGTCCGCGCCGACGAGGCCGCTCGCATGCAGGACGCCGGCGAAGCAGGGGGGAGCGCAGCGTCATAACACGCCGGTATCCCGGAGCATCTTGCCGCCTGCCGTAAGTTATCAACATGGCCGTGGGTTGCCCTACGCCGGCATGGGGATGCTGGGGTTGCAGCCGAATAGCAATTGCAGCAGGAGCGACATCCACGTCCGTGCTACCGGCGCATTCACGGACGGAGCTTTCCTTCTGGCCGGTGGATTGCATCACGAGCGCCGGCTGCGCGACGAGTAATTTCTGCATGGTCTTCGTTTTTCGCTCAGACTCTGCGACCGTGCAGGGCATAATCTGACAGTTCTTTTTCCTCGTTATAGATACTGATTGCATGGTCTACATCGCTGTCGAGTGCATCATGGGCGACCTTGGCTGGATCTTGATCGTCTGCTTCCTGAACCTCGGCTTGTTGGTGGTCGACCGTGCCGTCTTCTTCTGTAGCCGCAAGTTCAATCGACGCTCTGCCGTCCTTTGGCTCGAAACTGGGCCGTCCCCCCCTCCTTGCGGGATGATCTGACAGCAGCTGACGCTCGTACGTTCGATGTGGTCTATCTTGCCGAATAAGATGCCGTCAGGGCTCGTGTTGCTCTCAATTGCGCTTGCCGATTCTCGTGTTGAGATTAATACTTCTCGGCATTTCTTGGAGAGCAATCACTCGAGGAGCAGGTCCGGCATCCTGATGTGGTGTCGTATCGTTGCGTGGTGGACACTCCTCAGGACGTGCAGCGTAAT
>JBJEHP010000236.1:0-1851 GCA_051876145.1 Coriobacteriales bacterium
TCCGCCCAGCGGAAGGACTCCTTCTCCTCCAGCATGAGCGCGATCTTCATCGAGTTCTGGATATGGCGGTACTGGTCCTCCGGCTTCTGCGTGCGCATCGCCTTGACGTCAAGACCCACCATCTCGCCATTGGCACCGTAGTTGTGGTCGCACAGAACCTTGATCTGGTTGAATGCGCCGCGCAGCGACTCCACGCCGAAGCTCTTGTCCTGATCATAGCGGCAGCCGTTCTGGTCGTTGAGGTGCACAGAGCCCAGCTTGCCGAACTTCAGCGCGAACGCCATCTCGTTCGCGGGATCGAGGCCCGCTAGAATCGCGTGCGCGGATTCCAGAACCGCGCCGACACGCTTCGGGTCCTTCGACGCAGCGGACACCGCCATGACGTGGCCGATGGTGCCGCAGTAGCTGCGGTCGATGGGCTCATTGGGCTTGGACTCGATGAGAACCTTGATCTTGTCGTCATACGCGAGCATATCGTCAATGGAATCGATCAACTGCCCGATCTTCTCAACAGGGTCCTTCGACTCGGCGCACAGCGTGCCCTCACGCGCCAGCCACAAAACGATGTTCTTTGCGCCAAGCGCGTTGGCGATATCGATCGAGCGCTTGGCTCTCCACATCGCAAACTCATAGTCTTCCTTGCTGTTCGAGGTGAAGCCGCCGTCGGTCGTATGCGGATCCATCCACAGACGGGGCGCCACAAACTCGGCCACCAGACCGTACTTGTCCAAGGTTGCCTTCACGTCCTTGGCATAGTCGATGATCTGCTTTTCCGTCATGTTGTTCATGTCGGGCACAGCGTCGTCGTCATGGAACTGCACGCCGGACAGGCCGATCTCGGCAAACTTCTTGAACTTCTCTTCCAGATCAACGGTGGGACGAACGCCCGGGCCGAAAGCCTCTACGCCTTCATTGACATTCCACGGGCCTGCGGTAAACTTGAATCTCGACATAATTCTTTCCTCCTGTAATTATTTCAGCATTTTATATTCGTTTAATACGTCGGTGCACAGATGCATGACCGCTGCCTCGACATATTGTTTGCCCAGCGCATACGTCGCGTCGCGCGGATCATGGACCACGCAGTCGTCCTTCGAGCGGTTGCCGGCAAAGACAAAATCGTCTGCAATGCCGTAATCGGTGTACTTGAGTCCCACGCTGCGCTCCGGCAGCGCAGTAAGATTGACATGCTCGCCCTCGAGATAGCACATGGTGGCTGTCTCGACCAGCGTGCCGTGGCCGTAGTCGGGCGCAGGCTCGCCGTCTGGCCGGATATCCGGCATCCGCACCATTACATGACTCGGCGTTTCATTGGAAAACTCCACAGCCAGCCGCTCGAGCGAGCTTTTCTGTCCCCACGCACCATGACCGTTGACGATGACGATGAGCTTGTAGCCCTGCTGCACCAGCAGCCGCAGATGCTCGCGCACCATGAGCGCAAAGAGTTCTTCACGCGCATAGAAGCTCTTCATGCAGTTTTTCGGCACATCCATGCCGAGCACATACATGTCCTCCGGATGCTCAAAGCCCTTGGCCGCAAGAACATCGGCCGGACGTTCGCGCTCGGTGCCAAAGAAGAGCGTCGGCATCACCACGCCGCCCGTCTGCAGAGCAGCCCGGCGCGCAACTTCCTGCGCCATCAGCGGGTCGGTGCCGTACGGCATGGCAGGGCCATGCCACTCGAGCGGCCCAACCGGCAGGTAGACGATCGAGCAGCGCTCGCGTTCGGCCACGATCTCCTGCGGCCGCAGAAATTCCATCTGAACAGTACGCATTTGAGCCTCCCTACATCAGCGCGCTTTCTTCCTTGCGCGTCCAGCCGCCGTCGCCCATATAGCCCGCGGGCAGCGC
>JBJEHP010000237.1:0-6883 GCA_051876145.1 Coriobacteriales bacterium
GACGAGGCAAAGGACCTTCTGCAGGACTTCTTCCCCGACACGGCAAACCGCCAGGTCAGCATCGCGACCATCCAAAACGAGGTCGAGCTGTTCTTCGGGATCAGCCACGAGGACATGATCTCCTCCAAGCGCTCGAAGGGCATCACCACGCCGCGCCACATCGCCATCTACCTCGCGCGTTTTCTGACGGAGGAGTCGCTCGAGTCGATTGGCAAGAAGTTCGGCGGCAGGGACCACACCACCATCATGCACAGCGTGAACAAGATAGAGAACGACCAGAAGGACAACCGGGTGCTTTTCGACCAAATAGAGCAGCTAACCATTAGAATCAGGGAGCGCAGCTAGACCGTGGCGAGCCTGTGGGCAAACACGGTGAAAAGCGGTGCAAAACCTGTTGAGGCGTTCTTGACAACTGGAGGCACGGCAAAAGTCGGTGGAAAGCGAGGGATGGTTTTCAACAGGTCCGAAGCGTTACTACAAGCTCCCTACCTGCGGTATTGCAAGTTATGCACATATACACCTGTGTTATTACTATTACTAAATGTATATAAATATTTTATTCATATATATAGGAGCGTGAAAAGCAGTGAAGTTCAATATAGCCAAGGATGACCTCCTGTCTGCACTCACCAACGTTTCCAAGGGAATGTCATCTCGCTCGACGCTCCCCATTCTCTCGGGAATCCTCATCGAGACCACGGACGAGGGAACCCTCGTCTTCCAGACCACCGATCTCGAGATCTCCATCAGGCACACCATCCCCGCCGATATCGTCGAAGGCGGAAGGTGCGTCGTCCCGGGCAAGCTGTTCTCGGATATCGTCAAAAACCTGCCCGACGCCGCCATCAGCGTGACCTCCCAGGCGGAGCAGACGCTCATCTCGTGCCTCGACACCTCGTTCACGCTCTCGTCGCTCAACCCGGCTGACTTCCCGTACTTCCCCGAAGTCGACGCCGACACCACCATCAAGCTGCCCACCAAGCAGCTCGCCGACGCCGTCAAGAAGGTGGGGCGCGCCGTCTCCCGCGACGAGTCGCGTGCCGTGCTCATGGGCATCCTGTTCTCTGTCGAGGGCGGAAACGCCCGCCTCGCCTCGACCGACTCCTACCGTCTGGCGGTTGCCGACATGAAGGGCATCGGCGAGCTTTCCGAGGTGGAAGATTTCCAGGCTATCATCCCGGGCAAGATCTTCGAGGACGTCTCCAAGCTCGCGACTGTCGTCGACGAACTCTCCATCGGGTTTTCCGACAACCAGATCGTGTTCGAGTTTGGCAACACGGTGTTCGTCAGCAGAAAAATCGAGGGAAGTTATCCCAACTACAAGCGGCTCATTCCCTCCGAGCACGAGGTCGCCATCAAGGTGAACTCGGCGGCGCTCACCACCGCCATCAAGCGCGTCTCGCTTCTGGCCCAGGCGCACACGCCCATCAAGTTCTCGTTCTCGGCCCTCGAGCAGACGGTCACCGTCTCGGCAAAGACCCAAGACGTGGGCGGCGCGACCGAGACCGTCGAGGCGTCGGTTGACGGACCCGACATCGACATCGCGTTCAACCACCAGTACGTGCTCGACGGCCTGGGCGCCGTCGGCGACGAGGCGCTCATCGAGCTGCAGACGAGCGTGAAGCCCGGCATCTTCAAGAACGCGTCCGACGACTCGTTTCTGTACCTCGCGATGCCCGTGCGCCTCAGCTAGCCCAAGGCATGGGCGCATCTGAATGACGCTACACATCGATAGGCTCGTTCTCGACGAGTTTCGGGGGTACGCCCACTTCGAGATCGACGACATCGCGGGGCTCACCATCCTTGCCGGCGAGAACGCCGTCGGCAAGACGAACGTGGTCGAGGGCATCCAGCTTCTGACCATGGGGGAGTCGTTCAGGCGACCGTCGTGGTCCGAGACCATCTCGTGGGGCAGCGCCGCCGCCCGGCTGTACGCGCGCTTCTGCGACGAGAAGCGCTGCGTGGAGCACGTCCTCAAGATCGCGGGAAACGAGCGGGTCTACGAGGTCAACGGCAAGAAGAAGACGGCGGCGGGCGTGCGCGGGACGTTTCCGTGCGTGCTGTTCATCCCGGACGACCTGCAGATGGTAAAGGCAGCGTCGGCGAAGCGCCGCGACGCCCTCGACCTGCTCGGCGCGCAGCTTTCCAAAAACTACGCGTCGCTCAAGAACGACTACCAGCAGACCCTGCGGCAGCGCAACCTGCTCATCCGCGACGAGCTGGCGTTTGGCCCGCTGTTCGAGAGCTGGAACGAGAGCCTCGCGCTCAACGGCGCGCGCCTGCTCGCCAACCGCTGGAAGCTGTTCGAGCGGCTGTCTGCCCACATGGCGCGGATCTACGCGGCCGTGGTGCCGGGCGAGCGGCTCGATGCGGTGTATCTGCCCTCGTGGAGTCGCTTCGACGCGAACGGCCGCCAGCTCGGCGACGCCTCCACCTTGGAAGAGGCACCGGAGGCGGCGCTCGGCTCCGTTGACGAGATGCAGCGGGAGATCTTGGGCTTCGCGCACACGTTTGGCGACGTGGAGCTGCGCCGTAAGACCTCGCTGGTCGGTCCGCATAAAGACGAGGTGGCGTTTTTCATCAACGGCCGAAACGCGCGGCTGTTCGCCTCGCAGGGGCAGCAGCGCACCATCGTGTTGTGCTGGAAGCTCGCCGAGGTCGAGGTCGTGCGCGACGTGCTGGGAGTCGAGCCGCTGCTCTTACTCGACGACGTCATGAGCGAGCTCGACGAACGCCACCGATTCGCCCTGACCGAGTTCATCGACCGCTCCGTGCAGACGTTCGTGACCACGACGAACCTGGGGTACTTCTCGGATGAGCTGCTCGAGCGCGCCGACATCGTCCACGTGCCGGTCGAGGGTACGAAGCATTCATATTGATGAGCAATCGTGCTATATATCAAGGTGAGAACAGACCACACCGCGAGCACGGCAGCCGATACGAACCAACGACGGGTGGGACCATGGACGATTTCGACTTGGGCAGCGAAATACACAAGCTCGTCTCGAAGCTGCAGGGGAAAGACCCCGCGCATCTCGCCACGGCGCGGGTGAAGACGGCCTGGAACCGGGCGGTCCCCGCAAGCATCGCCAAGCACGTGACGGGCGTGTTCGTCGTTCCCGAGACGCAGGCGCAAGAGGTCATCGTCTACGTGGACAGCCAGCTCGTGGCAACCGACCTCACGATGCAGGCAGATCCGCTGCGTATGGCGCTCAACGTCGAGATAAACAAGATGCGCGGCGCGGCCTACGAGCAGGCGCTTGCCCGCGGGGCCACGCTCTCCGAAGTCGAGCAGGTCAAGTGCCTTCGCTTCCGCGTTACGCGCGACCGCTACCTCAGCAAGAACCGGCGCGAGACGACGTTTGACGCCCTCGAGGCGGAGCAGGCCAAGTTCGCCGCGGTCGAGCCCGTCGCCTTGGGCGAAGATGAGCTCAACGACCTGCGCGAGGCGGTGTCGCATATCGAGGACGACCGCCTGAGGGAGGCCGCCTACAACGCGGCGGTCGCCAACCTCGAATGGCAAAAAGGGCTCGCGGCGGCGCATCTCGACGAGTAAGAGACGGTGTCCAACGCGCGATGAGGCCGTCAAATCGCGCTCAGCCTTAAATTATGCTGAAAAGCGGTTGGGTATAAGGAACGTGTGTAAAAACGCCTTACAGGCGAAATAAATGGCCCGTTTTTGCACAAGCGACCCAAGATGAAATACAATACAGGGTGCACATTCTTGTGCATTTCGATGGAAGCGCGGTGTTCGTCACGCGCTTCGTTCAATGTTAGGAGTCAAATTGCCCAATAGTAGCAGCTACGATGCTGGGGACATTCAGATCCTCGAAGGTCTCGAGCATGTGCGCAAGCGCCCCGGTATGTACATCGGCTCTACCGGCCCGCGCGGTCTGCACCACCTGGTCTACGAGGTTGTCGACAACTCCGTGGACGAGGCCCTCGCAGGCTACTGCACCAAAATCGAAGCAGTGATAAACAAAGACGGCTCTTTCACGTGCATAGACAACGGCCGCGGCATCCCGGTCGGAAAGCACCCCAAGCGTAAGAACATGTCCTCGCTCGAGGTCGTCTTGACGATTCTCAACGCGGGCGGCAAGTTCGGCGGCAACGGCTACAAGGTGTCCGGCGGCCTGCACGGCGTCGGCGTCTCGTGCGTCAACGCGCTTTCCACCAAGCTCGTCGCGCAGGTCAAGCGCGACGGCGGCATCTTCGAGATGGAGTTCTCGCGCGGCAAGACCACGAAGAAGATCGAGCAGATCGGCAAGTCGCAGGCGACGGGCACCACCATCACGTTTTGGCCCGACCCTGAGATCTTCACGACGGTCGAGTTCGACTGGGACACGCTCGTCAACCACTTCCGCCAGACGGCGTTTCTCAACAAGAACCTCAAGATCACGTTCCGCGACGAGCGCGGCGACGAGCCCAAGGAAGAGGTCTTCCAGTACAAGGGCGGCATCGTCGACTTCGTCAAGTACGTCAACAACGGCAAAGAGGCGCTCAACGCCCGCCCCATCTACTTCGAGGCTTCCAACGAGGTAGGCGAGGTCGAGGTCGCGATGCAGTGGAACTCGAGCTACACGGAAAACGTGCGCTCGTTCGCCAACAACATCGACACGACCGAAGGCGGCACGCACCTCGAGGGCTTCCGCAACGCGCTGACGCGCACCATGAACGAGTACGCGCGCAAGCAGAACATCCTGAAGGAAAAAGACGACAACCTCTCCGGCGACGACTGCCGTGAGGGCCTGGGCGCGATCATCAGCGTCCGCCTGCACGAGCCGCAGTTCGAGGGCCAGACCAAGACGAAGCTCGGCAACCCCGAGATTCGCGGCCTCGTGCAGGGCGCGGTCATGCAGGGGCTTTCCGAGTACTTCGAGGAGCATCCCAAGCCCGCTCGCCAGATCATCAACAAGGCGGTCCAGGCCGGCAAGGCACGTGCGGCCGCCCGCAAGGCGCGCGACCTGACGCGCCGCAAGGGCGCACTGGAAGGCGCCGGGCTTCCCGGCAAGCTTGCCGACTGCTCCGTCAAGGACCCGGCTCTCACCGAGCTCTACATCGTCGAGGGCGACTCCGCAGGCGGCTCGGCCAAGCAGGCGCGCGAGCGCAGCTACCAGGCCATCTTGCCCCTGCGCGGCAAGATCTTGAACGTCGAGCGTGCGGGCCTGCACCGCTCGCTTTCGTCCGACACCATCAACTCGCTGATCACCGCCATCGGCACGGGCATCGGCGACGAGTTCGACGCCGACAAGGCGCGCTACCACCGCATCATCATCATGACCGATGCCGATGTCGACGGCGCGCACATCGCCATCTTGCTGCTCACGTTCTTCTTCCGTTTCATGCCCGAGCTCATCACGCGCGGCTACATCTACATCGCGTGCCCGCCGCTCTACGGTTTGAAGAAGAAGAACTCGCGCAGCGGCAAGATCCTGCAGTACCTCTACAACGATGAGGCGCTCAAGGAGACCATGGCCAACCTCGAAAACCCCGAGAAATTCGACGTCCAGCGCTACAAGGGCCTGGGCGAGATGGATCCCGAGCAGCTGTGGGAGACCACGATGGACCCCGAGACGCGCACGCTGCGCCAGGTCTCCATCAACGACTCGACCGAGGTCGAGCGCGTCGTCTCCGAGCTCATGGGAACCGATGTCGACTGCCGCCGCACTTTCATCCAAGAGCACGCGAAAGACATCGACGAGCGATTCTTGGACATCTAGAAAGGGCACCACATGGCAGAAGATAAAGACAAGGTGAACGGTCAGTACGTCGACGACGACGGCCAGGTTCACAACAACTTCGACGATATCGTCGAGCAAGGCGATGACAAGGAGGCCATCCCGGACTTCGAGGATACCGCCGACGGCTTTGGCGACGGCCTCGACGAGGCGCCCAAGCACGTCGTCGTGCGCGACGACGTCGAGTCCAAGCTGACGGGCGGCATCGGCACGCTCGACATCAATGTGGGCAAGATCTCCGACGCGGACTTTGCCAACGAGATGCGCACGTCGTTTCTGGAGTACTCGATGTCGGTCATCGTCGCCCGCGCCCTGCCGGACGTGCGCGACGGCCTGAAGCCCGTGCACCGGCGCATCCTGTACTCGATGTACGACGCGAACATCACGCCCAACAAGCCGCATGTCAAGTCGGCACGTTCCGTCGGCGACTGCATGGGTAAATACCACCCCCACGGAGACGCGGCCATCTACGACACCATGGTCCGCATGGCACAGGACTTCAGCATGCGCGTCCCGCTGATCGACGGGCACGGCAACTTCGGCTCCGTCGACGGCGACGCCGCCGCGGCCATGCGCTACACCGAGGCGCGCCTGGACAAGCAGGCAATGGAGCTTCTGGCCGACCTCGACAAGGAGACGGTCGACTGGCAGCCCAACTACGACGAGTCGCTGCAGGAACCCAAGGTCCTTCCCGCACGCTTCCCCAACCTGCTGGTCAACGGCTCCGCCGGCATCGCCGTCGGCATGGCCACCAACATTCCGCCGCACAACCTGGGAGAGTCCATCGACGCCGCCATCGCGGTCATGGAAGACCCCAACATCGAGCTCGACGACCTCATGAAGATCATCCCGGGCCCCGACTTCCCGACGGGCGCGACGATCATGGGGCGCCAGGGCATCCGCGACGCCTATTCGACGGGCCGTGGCTCCATCACCATCCGCTGCAAGGCGCATGTCGAGAAGAGCAGCTCCGGGCGCAACCGCATCGTCGTCACCGAGATTCCCTACCAGGTCAACAAGGCGCGCCTCATCGAGAAGATCGCCGACCTGGTGCGTCAGAAGACCATCACCGAGATCTCGGGCCTCAACGACGAGTCCGACCGCAAGGGCATGCGCATCGTCATCGACCTCAAGCGCGGCGAGGA
>JBJEHP010000238.1:0-6854 GCA_051876145.1 Coriobacteriales bacterium
CTTCGTCAACTACATGGAGCGCTTCGACGACACGAAGAGCAACAAGCGCCCCTTCATCCCCAACCACGACGCGACCGGTGTGTACCTGTGGGAGAAGTACGAGCTCATCGACCTGACGTTTCCGCAGGTCCTCGACGCGATGGTGGACGCGTTCCCCAACCAGTACGCGTTCCGCTACACGACCCTCGACTACACGCGCACCTACGAGGAGTTCCGCGACGACGTGGACACCTTCGCCCGCGCGCTCGTCTCGATGGGCGTGCGACCGGGCAGCAAGGTCGCCATCTGGGCGACGAACGTCCCGGCGTGGTACATCACGTTCTGGGCGACCACGAAGATCGGCGCCGTGCTCGTCACGGTGAACACCGCCTATAAAAAGCACGAGGCCGAGTACCTGCTGCGCCAGTCCGACACGCACACACTCGTCATGATTCAAAGCGCGCTCGACTCCGACTACGAGGGCATCATCAACGAGCTCTGCCCCGAAATCGCCGCAAGCGAGCCCGGCGAGCCCCTGCACTGCAAGAAGCTGCCGTTTTTGCGCAACGTCATCACCGTCGGCTTCGACATGCCGGGCTGCCTCAACTTCGAGCAGGCCTTCGACCGCGCAGACTCCGTGCCGCTCGAGGAAGTGCAGCGCATGGCGGCGCAGGTCGTGCCCGACGATGTCTGCAACATGCAGTACACCTCCGGCACGACGGGATTCCCCAAGGGCGTCATGCTCACGCACCGCAACGTCGTCAACGACGGCAAGTGCATCGGCGACCGCATGGGGCTTTCGACGGCGGACCGCATGATGATCCAGGTGCCCATGTTCCACTGCTTCGGCATGGTGCTCTCCATGACGGCGTCGATGACGCACGGCGCCACGATGAGCCCGATCCCGTACTTCAACGCCAAGGCGGCGCTGTCGTGCATCACGCAGGAGCGGATTACCTGCTTCAACGGCGTGCCCACTATGTTCATCGCGATGTTCAACCATCCCGACTACCGCAAGACCGACTTCTCGCACATCCGCACTGGCATCATGGCCGGCGCCGGCTGCCCGCCCGACCTGATGAAGCGCGCCGCGCAGCCCGACGAGATGCAGATGCGCGGCATCGTGAGCGTGTACGGCCAGACCGAGACCTCTCCGGGCTGCACGATGTCCGAGTGGACCGACCCGCTGTGGCTGCGCACCGAGACCGTCGGCTACGCGTTCCCGCACGTGGAGTGCAAGATCATCAACCCCAACACCGGCGAGGACATGCCGCAGGGCGCCATCGGCGAGTTCTGCAGCCGCGGCTACAACACCATGAAGGGCTACTACAAGATGCCCGACGCCACGCGCAAGACCATCGACGCCCAGGAGTGGGTGCACTCCGGCGACCTCGCGCGCTTCGACGAGGACGGCAACCTCTACGTCACCGGGCGCCTGAAGGACATGATCATCCGCGGCGGCGAGAACCTCTACCCGATGGAAATCGAGGAGTTCATCTACACGTACCCCAAGGTCCAAGACGTGCAGGTCGTCGGAGTCCCCGACGAGAAATACGGCGAGGAAGCCGCGGCGTGCATTATCCTGAAAAAGGGCGAGACCGCGACCGAAGAAGAGCTCCGCGAGTACATGAAGAGCAACATCGCACGTCACAAGGTCCCGCGCTACATCCGCTTTGTCGACGAGTTCCCCATGAACGCCGCCGGCAAGGTGCTCAAGTACAAGATGCGCGAGGCGCTGACCGAAGAGCTGGGCCTGACGCATCTGGTCAAGGACAGGGACTAGGTGAGTGCAGTGAGCAACTACGTCACGGTCGACGGCAACACCGCCGCGGCCAACGTCGCATACGAGTTTTCCGAGGTCGCCGCGATCTACCCGATCACGCCGTCGAGCCCCATGGCCGGCCTGACCGACAAGTGGAGCGCCAACGGGCGCAAGAACATGTTCGGCCAGCGCGTCAACCTCGTCGAGATGCAATCCGAGGCAGGCGCCATCGGCGCGATCCACGGCGTGCTGCAGACCGGCGCGCTCGGCACGAGCTTCACGTCGAGCCAGGGCCTCATGCTCATGGTGCCGGTGCTCTACCGCATCGCCGGCGAGCGCCTCCCGGGCGTTCTGCACGTGGCGAGCCGCACGGTGGGCACGCACGCGCTCAGCATCTTCGGCGACCACTCCGACGTCATGGCCTGCCGCGACACGGGCTTCGCGCAGCTCTCGAGCGGCAGCGTGCAGGAGGCCGCAGACCTGGCGGCCATCGCGCACCTGTCCGCGGTCAAGGGCTCGGTGCCGTTCATGCACTTCTTCGACGGCTTCCGCACGAGCCACGAGCTGTCGCGCATCGACATGCCCGACCTCGAGGCGCTGGCCGGGCTCATGGACAAAGACGCGCTCGCGCGCTTCCGTGCGCACGCGCTCAACCCCGAGCACCCCATGCTGCGCGCCACCGTGCAAAACGACGACGTGTACTTCCAGGTGCGCGAGGCGAACAACACCGCCTATGCGGAGCTCCCGGACATCGTCGAGGACTACATGGCGCAGGAAGGCGCCATCACGGGCCGCACTTACCACGTGTTCGACTACTACGGCGCGCCCGACGCGACCGACGTCGTCATCGCCATGGGCAGCGTGTCCGGCACCGTGCAGGAGGCCTGCGACTACCTCAACGCACGCGCGCGGGGTACCGGCCGCTCGTACGGCTTCATCCAGGTACACCTGTACCGGCCGTTCTCCGCGAAGTACTTCCTCGCGGCGCTCCCCGAAAGCGCGCGGCGCGTCGCCGTTCTCGACCGCTGCAAGGTTATGGGCGGTGCGGGCGAGCCGCTGTACCAGGACGTCGCGAGCGTCATCGCGGATAGCCCCCGTGCAAACGAGGTGAGCGTCATCGGTGGCCGCTACGGGCTCAGCTCGAAGGACACCGACGTCGCCCAGATCGTGGCGGTCTTCGAAAACCTCGCATCCGCATCGCCCGTCAAGAGCTTCACCATCGGCATCGACGACGACGTGACGCACCTGTCGCTTCCCGTCCACGAGCTTGCCGACTTCGACGACAGCGACGTGTACAGCTGCAAGTTCTGGGGCCTGGGTGGCGACGGCACCGTGGGCGCCAACCACAACACCATCAAGATCTTGAGCGAGCACGAGGACCTGTTCGCGCAGGCGTACTTCCAGTACGACGCGAAGAAGTCCTTCGGCGTCACCAAGTCGCACCTGCGCCTGTCCAAAAAGCCGATCCGCTCGACGTACTACGTCAAGCATGCCGACCTCGTGGCCTGCCACAACCAAAGCTACGTCTTCCAGTACGACGTCGCCGACGAGGTAAAGCCTGGCGGCGTGTTCTTGCTCAACACCGAGTGGGACGCCAAGGGCCTCGAAGAGCACCTGCCCAACAAGATGAAACGCGTCCTCGCGCAGAAGAAGGCGCGCCTGTTTACCATCGACGCGGTCAGCATTGCCGCCGAGTTGGGGCTGGGGCAGCGCGTCAACATGGTGCTGCAGTCGGCGTTCTTCAAGATCTCGGGGCTCATGGACTACGACGAGGCCGTCGCGGCGATGAAGGAGGCCGTGCGCACGACCTACGGCTCCAAAGGCGATGCGGTCGTGAACATGAACCTGGCCGCCATCGACCGCGGCGGCGAGGGCGTGCACGAGGTCGAGGTGCCCGCGGCATGGGCGGAGCTTCCCGACGAGCAGCCCGCAAGCCGCGAGGGCCTGCCCGCCGTCGTGACGAACATCCTCGAGCCGATCAACGCGCAGAAGGGCGACGAGCTGCCGGTCAGCGCGTTTTCCGGATACGAAGACGGCGTCATCGACATGGGGCTTACCGCCTACGAGAAGCGCGGCATCTCCGTCACGACGCCCGAGTGGGACGCGGACGCCTGCATCCAGTGCAACCGCTGCTCGTTCGTGTGCCCGCATGCGGCGATCCGCCCGTACCTGGTGAGCGAGCAAGAGGCAGCCGACGCTCCCGAGGGCTTTGCGAGCGTACCCGTCAAGGGCGCGAAAGGCGCGCCCGAGGGGACGCGCTTCGCATTGCTGGTATCCGAATTCGACTGCACGAGCTGCGGCAGCTGCGCCGACGTGTGCCCGACCGACGCGCTTGCGATGACGCCGGCCGTCCACACGGTCGCGGCGAAGCGCCTGTGGGACTACGGCCTGGGGCTTTCGGACAAAGGGGAGCTCTTCGACCGCTACAGCGTGAAGGGCTCGCAGTTCGCGCAGCCGTTGCTCGAGTTTTCCGCGGCATGCGCCGGCTGCGGCGAGACCCCGTACGCGAAGCTTCTCACGCAGCTCTTCGGCGAGCGCGTGTACTGGGCAAACGCGACGGGCTGCTCGCAGGCGTGGGGAAGCGCCATGCCGGGCATTCCCTACACGGTCAACAGGCGCGGCTTTGGCCCTGCCTGGACGAACAGCCTGTTCGAGAACAACGCCGAGCTGTGCCTGGGGATGGCGCTTTCCGTCAAGCAGCAGCGCGCGGCGCAGAAGCTGCGCGTCGCCAGGCTCTCCATGCTGCTCGACGGCGATGAGGCGGCGTCAGCGGCGCGCGAGGCCTGCCGCGCGTACCTGGACGCGTTCGACGACTACGATGCGTCGCGCGTCGCGGCCGATGCGCTGGTCGCGGCCCTCGAGACGGCGACGCTTGCCGGAGACGCGCGCGAGCTTGCCGAGCAGGTGCTGCAGTACAAGGACCAGCTCGCAAAGAAGACGTTCTGGATGTTCGGCGGCGACGGCTGGGCCTACGACATCGGCTTCGGCGGACTCGACCACGTCGTCGCGAGCGGCGAGAACGTGAACGCCCTCATCGTCGACACGGAGGTCTACTCCAATACGGGCGGGCAGAGCTCCAAGGCGACGCCGGCGGGTGCCGTGGCGCAGTTCGCCTCGAGCGGCAAGAAGACCAACAAGAAGGACCTGGGCGCGATTCTCATGACCTACGGCAACGTCTACGTCGCGCAGGTCGCCATGGGCGCCAACTACAACCAGCTGGTCAAGGCGATCAAGGAGGCCGAGAGCTACGACGGGCCGTCCGTGATCATCGCGTACGCGCCGTGCACGTCGCATGGGCTCAAATGCGGCATGAGCGGGGTCCAAGGCGAGATGAAGCGCGCGGCCGAGAGCGGCTACTGGCCGCTGTACCGCTACGACCCGCGGCTCGAGCATCCGATGCAGCTCGACTCGAAGGAGCCGAGCATGCCGTACGTCGACTACCTCAACGGCGAGAACCGCTACGTGTCGCTCAAGAAGGCGTTCCCCGAAGAGGCCGAGCGCCTGTTCGAGAAGGGCGCGGAGCAGGCACAGGAGCGCTACGAGCGCTATCGGCGCCTCAGCGAGGAGTAGCCGGCTGCGGGTCACGGGCTACGGGCCTGCGAGCTACGAGCCGCGGGCTGACGGCTGTGGACTGGCATGAAACGCGGCAAGGGAGACGCTTTTTGCCGCGAAATGCAACGAGGGCGAAGAATCCAGGCCTGGATTCTTCGCCCTTGCGCTGTTTGAGGGCAGTTCTGTTCGCGGGCAGCCTTGCGGCTCGGCTGCCCGCCGTGAGCCGTCGGTTACTCCGCTAGCTTTCCGCGATCCTAATATCCGCATGCTCGAGCAGGTACTTTGTCGCGGCGTAGCGCTCCGCCGTCTCGCGTAAGATGAACCCGCGGCCCGAGCGCTCCAGCTGCTTGCGCGTGTCCTCGGGCTTTGCCTGCGGATTGATCTGCTGAGCCGCCGCGAGGTAATCGTCGTCGGTCGTCGCGAGGCCCTCGTGGGCAAACAGCGCGTCGAGCGCGTAGCCTTCCACGAGCATCTCGCGGACCTGCATCATCACCATCATGGAGAACTGCTGCTTGCCGCCTTGCTGCTCGACGTAGTCGTCGTAGCTCATGTGCTGGGCCTGGAGCTGCTGGTCAAGGCTGCGGAAGAAGTTGTCGCGCATGGCGTCGTAGGCCTCGTCGGGGATGTGCCCCTGGAACCTGCGCGCGAGCTCCGCGATTGCCAGCTGGCGCAGGTAGTCGTCGTAGGCCTTCTTCGTCTCCGCCTCGAGCTTGGAGGCGATGTCTGCCCGCAGGTCTGCGACCGACTTGAAGACGGGCAGGTGCCTTGCCAGCCACTCGTCGGTGATCTCCGGAATCTTCTCCTCTTGGATCTCGAGGACGGTCACCGTCGTGTCGACGGTCATGCTCGTCTCGTTGCCTTGGGGGTCGAGGTCGGGGCCGTCGAAGCTGAAGGACTTCTCCTCGCCCGGCTTCATGCCAATGATTTCCCTGTCAAAGCTCTCGGGCATGAAGCCCTTGCCGCACACGTAGGTCTGCGATGCTGCGCTCAGGCCGGGGATTCGCGTGCCGTCTTCCTGGAAGCTTCTCATGCTGATGAGGATGCTGTCTCCCGAGCGCACCTCGTGCTGCTCGGCGGCGGTCACGTACTCGGCGTTCTTCTCGGCAATCTGTGCGATCTGCTTGTCGACAAGCGACTCGTCGACGCTGAAGGGCTGCGCGGTAATACTCACAGTTTCATACGACGAGAGCTCGTAGCGTTGCTTCGGGAGCATCTCGAGCGTGAAGGTGGCCGCCTTGCCCCGCTGCAGCTGGTCTGCGCTTTTCACGCTGGGCGGATAGGCGGGGAGTATTCCGCTTTTGTCGATGGCGAGCGGCACGAGCGCCTCGAGGGCGGTCTGGCGCACGACGGAATCGAGGTCCTTGATGCCGAGCTGCTCCTGCGCGACCTGGTTCACGGTCTTGCCCTTTTCGGGCCGCAGGTTCATGCGGGTCGCGAAGTCGTAGTAGGCGGATGCGAAGGCCCCGTCGACTTCCTGCGCGGTTGTATGGGCGGTGATCTCGACCGACTCGCCCTCGGGTTTCTTCTCGATCTTCATTGCTTCTCCTCTCGGCCTATTCAC
>JBJEHP010000239.1:0-1834 GCA_051876145.1 Coriobacteriales bacterium
CATCTACCCCAACTTCTACAGCTCGGCTGACAACAACTACGCCAAGTACAACAACCCCGCGGTCGACAAGGCCATCGACGCCGCCCGTCAGGTCACCGACGACGACGAGCGCAGGGAGAAGTACCGCGAGGTCAACCAGGTCATCGCAGCCGACCTGCCGGTCATCCCCATCATGTTCTACGCGCACAACCACGTCGCGTCCGACAAGATCAAGAGCCTCTACTACGATCCCCAGGGCAAGGCGGACCTCGCCAACACCAAGCTCGTCTAGCTTCGCGCAAAGTGTCCTAGTTCGAACATAGATGGCATCAAGTGGGGCATCGGCCATCCGATGCCCCACTTTTCGTTTTGTCTTTTCGTTTTGTTTAAGTTGCTTATCTATATGGCGATTTGAACAACCCTTCTCTCAAATCGCTGCTATGAGGGGCAACAATATTTCACTTAGGTATACTGAGCAATGTTTGAATCTTGACGGCATGGGTTGCACCGTGGGATTCGATATGCATCTGTAGGACAAAGCAAGGGGATTCCTAGTATGGGAAAATACATTCTCAAACGAGTTCTCCAGTTCATACCAGTGTTTCTCGGTGTGACGCTGATCCTGTTCGCGCTGGAGAACATCGTGCCCGGAGACCCGATCAAGCTCATGGCAGGCGAGAAGAAGCTCGATCCGCAGACCGAGCTCAACCTTCGCGCCACGTACCATCTGATCGAGACCGACAGCAACGGCAAGCCGGTCCGCGACAGCAACGGCAAGACGATTCCCACGCCCATGTGGAAGCGCTACGTGCTGTACGTCAACGGTCTTCTCCACGGCGACCTCGGAACGTCGTACCAGCGCAAGGGCCAGTCGGTTAGCTCCATCCTTGCCGACAAGTACCCGTACACAATACGGCTGTCGATAGTCGCAATCATAATCGAGGCGGTCGTAGGCATAGGCGCGGGTATGGTGTCGGCGCTCAAGCGATACTCGTTCTGGGACATCCTCGTCACGCTCGTGACGTCCATCATGGTCGCGATGCCCGCATACTGGCTCGGCATGCTGTTGCAGCTGTTCTTTGGCGTCTTCCTCAAGAACGCCACGGGCGGCGCGTTCTACCTGCCGATCTCCGGTGCGGGTGGACCTGGCGCGGAGTTTGACGATTGGGTGTACTACATCCTTCCCGCCATCACCCTCGCCGCCGTCTCCACCGCATACACGGCGCGCATCATGCGCTCGCAGCTTCTCGAGGTCATGAACCAGGACTACATCAGGACCGCGCGCGCCAAGGGCCTCTCCCGCAGGGACGTCATCTGGCACCACGCGCTCAAGAACGCCCTCATCCCCGTCGTCACCTACATCGGCATCGACTTCGGCGGCATGATGGCAGGCGCCATCCTCACCGAGACGGTCTTCAACTGGCCGGGCGTCGGCTACGAGACCTACCGCGCCATCACTCAGCGCGACTGGCCCATCGTCATGGGCTCCGTCACGGTCATCGTCGTCGTGGTCATGGTCATCAACCTCATCGTCGACATCTCCTACGCCTTCCTCGATCCCCGCATCAGGTACGGCGCCGGGAAGAACGACTAGGGGGTGGAAGCATGACTGAGAAGAAGGATATGTACGAGAAGAACAAGCAGGTCTCTGCCGAGGCCCCCAATCAGCAGGAGGAGGAGCTCGACAGCAGCGCTCCCACCAGGACGCTCTGGGGCGATGCCTGGAACCGCCTTCGCAAGAACAAGCTGGCCATCATCGCCATCGTGTGGATCATCTTCATGGTCATCCTCGCGCTGAGCGCCGACCTCTGGGTGCCCCAGACGCTCGGCAAGCCCAACGCGCAGATCTATGACG
>JBJEHP010000240.1:0-1833 GCA_051876145.1 Coriobacteriales bacterium
ACCGCGGGCGAGATGGACTTCACGTACTACTCGGCGGTCTATTCGGTGGAAAACGCGCTCTCCAAGGTCAAGGACGAGAAGGGCCTCAAGCGCGTGGCGCGCTTCCTCAAGGAGGGGCCGTGCCCGGATTGCGGCGGCACGCGGCTTTCGGCGAGGGTGCGGCAAAGCACCATCGGAGGCCTCAGCCTGGCAGACGTCACCCGCATGACCCTGGACGACCTGATTGCCTGGCTGCCCACGGTGCCGCCCTTGCTGCCCGATGGCGTGCGCGAGATGGCATCCGCGGTGATTGACGAGATGGCAGAGCCCGCGCTGCGCCTGAAGCAGCTGGGGCTGGGGTACCTCTCGCTCGACCGCGCGAGCAGCACGCTTTCCACGGGCGAGCGGCAGCGTGTCCAGCTTGCCCGCGCCGTGCGCAACCGCACGACGGGGATTCTCTACGTGCTCGACGAGCCTTCGATCGGCCTGCACCCCAGCAATGTGGACGGCTTGCTGCAGGTGATCGACGACCTCGTCGAGGACGGCAACTCGGTGGTATGCGTCGACCATGACGTGCGGGTGGTCCGCCAAGCCGATCATCTGATCGAGATCGGACCCGGCTCGGGGGCTGCGGGCGGCACGGTCATCGCCCAGGGCACACCCGCCGAGGTCGGACACAACCCGGACTCGCGTATCGGCGGCTTCCTGACGGGAGCAGAGCAGGTACGCACACGCGAGCGCTGCGCGGAAGAGGCGCTGTTCGACGCTGGCGCGATCGAGCTGCACACGGGTCCGCTGCACACCGTGCACGCGCTCGACCTGCGCATTCCGCGCAATCGCCTCACCTGTGTGACGGGCGTTTCGGGTTCGGGCAAGACCACGCTCGTGCTGGAGAGCCTCGTGCCCGCGCTGCAGGCGAGCATTGCGGGCGAGAAACTGCCCGAGCATGTGAAGGGCGTGGACGCTCCCGGCATCGCGCGTGCGGACCTGATCGACGCGACGCCTATCGGCGTGAACGTGCGCTCGACGGTTGCCACCTACTGCGGCGTGCTCGACGACCTGCGCCGGGCGTTTGCCGCCCTGCCCCGCGCGAAGGAGCTGGGGCTCAAGGCGGGCGATTTCTCGTACAACACCGGCTCGCTGCGCTGTCCGGGCTGCGATGGCACGGGACAGATCGTGCTCGACGTGCAGTTTCTTCCCGACGTGAACATCGTGTGCCCCGATTGCCACGGTTCGCGCTACGGGGCGGATGCCTCCAGCGTGCGCATCGGCGGCGACGGGACGGGTGAGACGGGGTTGCCGCTGCCCGAGCTGATGGCGATGACGGTCGACCAGGCGGCGACCGCGCTTGCGGACGTGAAGGGGCGCGGGATGAACAAGGTGCGCGAGAAACTCGCCGTGCTCTCGGAGCTGGGCTTGGGGTACCTGA
The DNA here is from genome assembly GCA_051876145.1 of Coriobacteriales bacterium. GTDB lineage: Bacteria > Actinomycetota > Coriobacteriia > Coriobacteriales > QAMH01 > CACZQA01. Next base: position 1,409 of record JBJEHP010000240.1, read on the forward strand.
CGCTGGGGGAGGCGACGCCGGCGCTCTCGGGCGGCGAGGCGCAGCGCCTCAAGCTGGCGAGCGAGATTGGGCGAGACCAGAGCGACACGCTGTTCGTCTTCGACGAGCCCACGATCGGGCTGCATCCGCTCGATGTGCAGGTGCTTCTCGGCGTGCTGCAGCGGCTGCTCGAAAGCGGCGCGACCGTGCTCGTCATCGAGCACGACCTGGACATGATTGCGAATGCCGACTATCTCGTCGACATGGGGCCGGGCGGTGGCGTCTTTGGCGGGAAGATCGTCGCGAAAGGGACTCCCGAGCGGGTCGCCGCAAACCCGGAGAGTGTTACGGGGCGCTACGTGAAAGAAGTGCTGTAACGCCAGAAAAAAGCAAAAGCGCGCGAGATGGGTCGCGCGCTTTCGTCAGGCTGGTGGTGCTTAGGGCTG
>JBJEHP010000241.1:0-6778 GCA_051876145.1 Coriobacteriales bacterium
GAGGCGACGAAGTGGTCGACTCCCTTCATCCAGTACGGCTTCTGTCCTGCAAGTGCGGATCTGGTTCGGATCTGGTGCTATCGATATTGAGTGCTGTTAAGAGGGGACAGGCCCCAAGCTTCCAGGAGGGGATCCAGGAGGGGACAGGCCCCGGGAAATACGCAGAGCGCATGCGCATATGGGGACAGGCCCCACGGATGAGGCCCCGCGGAGACATGTGGGGACAGGCCCCGCGTTCGCGCATGCAAGGGGACAGGCCCCATGGAGAAGCGTTGGAAGGATTATTAACATAATTGAAACAATAAGCGGTGGCTCTCGGCGATTGGTTGGGCGCGTGCTGACATGCAATCGCGTACACTTTGCGTGTTTGTAATCAAATAAAAGAAAGAGGAACGCAGAATCGTTCGTGAAGCACTATGAGGAGGTGCTTGTGACCATGCTATCCGTCAAACCGTCGTCGCTTGCAGACGCGCGCATCGGTGCGTTTGCAGAAGCGACAAAACTGCGCTTGGAAGCTGTTCCGCCGGGGACATGCCCCATTGCGATGGTGACTGCGCACGTTGAGCTCTGTGCCAGCCAGACCTGTGGCAAGTGCGTGCCGTGCCGTGACGGCTTGCCCCAGCTCGCCGCCGTCCTGACCCGCATCCGCGACTGCGCGGCCACCGTCCAGGACCTCGAGCTCGTCCGCACCTTGGCCGCCCAGATCCGTGACACCAGCGACTGCGTCATCGGCTACAAGACCGGCTCAGACGTCCTGGAGGCCATGGAGCTCTTCGCAGACGAGTTCACCGCCCATATCGACTCGCACTTCTGCAGTGACGACATCGGTCAGAAGGTCCCCTGCGAGGCGCTCTGCCCCGCCCACGTCAATGTCCCTGGCTACATCGCCTGCACAGCTGCGGGCGACTATGCCGGGGCCGTCCAGGTCATCCGCAAGGACAACCCCTTCCCGACGGCTTGCGCCCTGGTGTGCGAGCATCCCTGCGAGGGGCGCTGCCGCCGCACCATGATCGACGCCCCCATCAACATCCGCGGCATCAAGAAGGCGGCCGTCGACGCCCTCGCGGCCGACCGCGTCTCCACGCCTGAGCCGCTGCCGGCTTCCGGCAAGCGCATCGCCGTTATCGGCGGCGGCCCCAGCGGCATGACATGCGCCTACTTCAGCGCCCTCATGGGCCACAGCGTCACCGTCTTCGAGGCGCGCAAGAAGCTCGGCGGCATGATGCGCTACGGCATTCCCGCCTACCGCTTCCCGCGCGAGCGCCTCGACCAGGACCTTCGCGCCATCCTCGGCGCAGGCGACATCACCGTCGAGTACGAGACTCCGGTCGATGCTGCCAAGATGACTCAGATCGCCGCTGACTACGATGCCGTCTACGTTGCCATCGGTGCCCAGGGCGGCAAGTCGCTCAGGCTCGACAACATCGATGCCGAAGGCGTCTCCTCTGCCGTCGACCTGCTCGGCAGGATCGGCGATGGTGAGTGGATGCCCGACTTCACCGGCCAGAAGGTCGTCGTCATCGGCGGAGGCAACGTGGCCATGGACTGCTGTCGCACTGCCGTGCGCGCCGGCGCAGAGAGCGTCACCTGTGTGTATCGCCGTCGCGTCGAGGACATGACCGCGCTGCGTGTGGAGATCGAGGGCGCCATGCAGGAGGGCGTCGAGATGATGACCCTGCAGAGCCCCGCTTCCATCGAGGTCGATGCGTCTGGTCACTGCACCGCCCTCATCACCCAGCCCCAGTACATCTCGGCAGTCAAGCGCGGCCGCCCTGCCCCTGTGGACGCCGCAAAGCCCCAACAGCGCGTCGAGGCGGACGTCATCTTGCTCGCCGTGGGCCAGGCCATCATCTCCGAGCCCTTCGAGGAGTTTGGCATGCAGGCAAACCGCACGCTATTTGTTGCCGATGAGCACCTCAAGGCCCCGGGCTTTGACAACGTCTTCGTCGGCGGCGATTGCCAGCACGGCACTGCCACGGTTATCAAGGCCGTCGGCGCCGGCAAGGTGGCAGCTCGCAACATCGACAACTACCTGGGATACAACCACACGCTCAACATCGATGCCGTTGTTCCCGCTCCCAAGCCCAATGACCGCACGCCCTACGGCCGCGTCGAGGTGCCCGAGCGCCTCGCGCGCGAGCGCAAGAACGACTTCTGCGCCATCGAGGGCTGCATGAGCAAGGAGGAGCTGCAGCAGGAATGCGGGCGCTGCCTGCGCTGCGACCACTATGGCATCGGCATCACCGAGGGAGGGAGGATCCAGTATGTCTAGCGCACCCAAGTTGATCGACGTCACCGTCGACGGCCGCCCGCTGAAGGCGGTCGAGGGCATGACCGTGCACTCCGTCTGCACTATGGCAGGCGTCGAGGTCCCCACCCTCTGCTACCTCCCCGGCGTCAACGAGATCGGCTCCTGCCGTGTCTGCGTGGTCGAGGTCGAGGGTCAGGACAACCTCGTCTCATCCTGCAACACCCCTTGCTGGGAGGGCATGTCCATCCTCACCAAGTCCGATAAGGTAGTCGCCGCGCGCCGCATGGCCCTTCAGATGATCTTCGACAAGCACTGCCTCTCAAAGCTCGAGGACTGCATGAAGTGCGAGAAGACCGGCGCCTGCCAGCTCCAGACGCTCTTCGTCGAATACGATGTCGACTCTCCCACGGGGGAGCCGCTGCCTGCAGTCAAGCCGGTGCGCGATTCCAACCCCTTCCTGAGCTTCAACCCCAACAAGTGCATCAAGTGCCAACGCTGTGTGAGTGCGTGCAATAAGATGGCGTACAATCATACCTTGCGCACGGGAAAGAAAGGCCTGATGACGACCATCATGGCACCTTTCGGCTCCAACTGGGATGCCACCAGCTGCGAGTCCTGCGGCTGCTGTGCTGCCGCCTGCCCCACCGGTGCCATCACGGAGAAGCGCCGCAAGGACTACCTCGAGTGGGAGGTCTCCAAGACGCTGACCACCTGCCCTCACTGCGCAACGGGCTGCCAGCTCAAGCTGGTGGTCAAGAACGGCAAGATCGTCGACGTCGAGGCAGCGGACGGCCCCGCCAACCGCGGCCGCCTCTGCGTCAAGGGCCGCAGCGCGTCCTTCGACTTCGTCCAGTCGCCTGATCGCCTCACCACCCCGCTCATCAAGAACCATGAGACGGGAGAGTTCGAGGAGGCCAGCTGGGACGAGGCGCTCGACCTCGTTGCCACCAAGTTCTCCCAGCTCAAGGCCGAGTTCGGCCCGGAGAGCCTGGCCGCCTTCGCTTGCAGCCGCTCCACCAACGAGGACTGCTACATGCTGCAGAAGATGGCGCGCGTGGCCTTTGGCACGAACAACGTGGACAACTGCGCCCGCGTCTGCCACGGCCCCTCTGTTGCCGGTTTGGCTCGCACGCTCGGCTCCGGCGCCATGACCAACCCCATCTACGACGTCACCCATGATGTCGACGTGATCATGCTTGTCGGCTCCAACCCCGAGGAAGCACACCCTGTTGTGGGCATGCAGATCCGCGAGGCCGTCGAGAACGGTGCCAAGCTCATCGTTGTCGACCCGCGCGACATCGGCTTGGCCTCCAAGGCGGACATCCACATCAAGCTCAACCCCGGCACCAACGTCGCATTCTCTGCTGGAATGTGCAACATCATCATCAACGAGGGCCTCATCGATTGGCCCTTCATCTCCCAGAGAACCGAGGGCTACGCCGAGTTCGCGGACATGGTGCGCGAGTACACGCCCGAGCGCGTGGCTCATATCTGCGGCATCGACGCTGACGACCTGCATGCCGCCGCTGTCATGTACGCGACCGCCAAGACGGCTCCCATCATCTACTGCCTCGGCGTCACCGAGCATTCCAGCGGCACGGAAGGCGTCATGGCTATGTCGAACATGGCGCTGCTCTGCGGCAAGCTGGGGAGGCCCGGCTGCGGCGTCAACCCGCTGCGCGGCCAGAACAACGTGCAGGGCGCATGCGACATGGGCGCCACCCCGGGCGACTTCCCCGGCTACCAGAAGATCAGCAACTCCGATGTCATGGCCAAGTTCGAGCAGGCATGGGGCGTGGAGCTGCCCAAGGAGAAGGGCCTGTGGGCAACCGAGGTCTTCCACGCGGCCAGCGAGGGCAAGATCAAGGGCCTGTTCATCTTCGGTGAAGACCAGGTTCGCACCGATCCGAACATCACGCATGTGATCGAGGGCATCGAGGCGCTCGACTTCTTCGTGGTAGACGATCTCTTCATGACCGAGACCGCCATGCTCGCCGATGTGGTGCTCCCGGGTATCTCCTATGCGGAGAAGGAGGGGACCTTCTCCAATACCGAGCGCCGCGTGCAGCGTGTGCGCAAGGCTGTGGAGTCTCCCGGTGATGCCAAGCCCGACATCTGGATCTTCACAGAGATCATGCGCCGCATGGGCTACGACCAGCCGCATCTCACATCTGCGCAGGTCATGGACGAGATCGCATCGCTCACGCCGAGTTTTGCGGGCATCAGCCACGAGCGCCTGGACAGCGAGGCCGTTGGCGGGCGCGGCTTGCAGTGGCCGTGCACAGCGCCCGACCATCCCGGAACGCCCATCATGCATGTGGGCACTTTCACCCGCGGCCTGGCCTGCTTCTCTGATGCCGAGTACCGCGATGCCTTCGAGCTGCCTGGAGAGGAGTACACGCTGATGCTCACGACCGGGCGCATCCTGTACCACTACAACGCGCAGGCGATGACGGGGCGCACCGAGGGTATCAACGAGATTGCCAACAGCAGCTTCATCGAGATGAACATGGCAGATGCGGAGGCCCGCGGCATCGCCGATGGCGACAAGGTCCGCGTCTTCAACAGCCGCAGCAGCATCGAGTCTGTGGCGCGCGTGAGCGACAAGACCAAGCCGGGTCAGACCTGGATGCCGTTCCACTTCCAAGACGGCAACTGCAACTGGTTGACCAGCCCCGCGCTCGACAACATCTGCGCGACGCCCGAGTACAAGGTCTGCGCCGTGGAGGTCGAGAAGCTCTAGCGCCTTCCTTCTCTTGTGCTTGCACCCAAGGCCCGCATGCCGTCTCTTCGCAGCATGTGGGCCTTCTTGCTGCTCTCGAGTTTGGGGACAGGCCCCGATCTCGCATTTGGGGACAGGCCCTACGATTGGGGACAGGCCCCACGAGCGGTTTGGGGACAGGGCTCGTAGTCTGAAACGGGGACAGGCCCCGCTGTGGGGGCATACTCCGCGCAATCGGGGGACAGGCCCCGCCGACAGAAATAGGGACAGGCCCCACCCCGCGAAGGGGGACAGGCCCTGCGTCGAGTTTGGGGACAAGTTTGGGGACAGGCCCCGAATTGAGGGGCTGTGCTATGCATTTCGCGAATGCGTTTGCTGCTTTTGAAGCTATCATCTCTTCGAAGAAGAAAATGGTCTTCGAGCAAGGAGAACAAGATGACTGCAGCGGCATGGGCACTATACGACGAGATGATCGATGGCATTCCGGAAGACGTGCTTGTCAAGGACTATGGCCTGGGTGTTGCATGGTCGTATCTCGAGGCCGAGTGCGGCATGGGCGTTGCCTACACGGCGCGTCAGGGCGGCCGTCGCACGACAGCGGACGATTTGCGCGGAGTTCCTCTGAAAACCGTTGCCGCACTCTCGAAGTCCTGGTGCTTTGAGGAGGCTACGCTGGGGGTTGCAGCGCTGAATGCCTGGTATTCGAACCCGGAGCGTCTTGCCCGCTACGGCATCGAGGTCGAATACGAGAAGCGCTGCGAGGGCGAGCCTGAGGGTCCGCGCTTGGGCAAGAAGCTCGATGCGTTCCAGATCTACCGCCCTCAAATAGAGGCCAAGGGGAACGCCAAGGTCGTGGTCGTGGGCCACTTCCCCCATGTCGTCGACATTGCCGAATACGCCCAGCTCACTGTTCTCGAACGAGCATGCCGCGATGAGTGGGACACCCCCGACCCAGCTTGCGAGTACGTGATGCCCGAGGCCGACTACGCGTTCATCACCGGCGTGACGATCATCAACAAGACTGCCCCGCGCTTGCTCGAGCTGTGCCGCGACGCGCACACCATCATGTGCGGCCCCAGCGTCATCATGGCGCCGGCGCTGTTTGCGCGCGATGTCGAGTGCATGGCGGGCAGCATCGTAACCGACCCGGAGGCGACCAAGTTCGCAAGCCGCAACGGCGTGGGCCAGCTCTTCGGACGCAGCCTGCAGATGGTGATGGCGAGGAAGTAGGGGAGCGCGCCGCGGGCTAGGCCTCTTGGTTCCGGCGGGATTCGAGGTAGCGGGCAAAGCGCTCCTGGACCCTTGCCTCCTTGGGGCTGGTCACGCCATCTGCATCGATCATGGACTGGATGATCTTCTCCAAGCTCGCCAGCGATTTGAACGCTACGCCATCGAGATACTCGGCCACATCTGCGAATTCAAGCGTATCGTCGCTTGCCAGCTCCTGCAGCTTCTCGGCGACCTCGGCGGGGACGTCTGGGTTGGAGATGTACATGGAGAGGTTGTTGTTCAAGAGCTCGAGCTCGCCTTCCGCAACCTGGTCGTCGCAGCGGGCCACGTACGAGAGGATGGCAGTGAGGGCGATAGCGTACGCGTAGCTCGCCGTTGCATCGCCCGCGGGGAGCTCGGCTACGCTTTCCGCTGGTTCAACTTGCGCCTCGACGGGGATTGCGCCAGCGTCATCCTCGGATGCGGTGGGGACGTCCAGTGGCACATCGGCCGAGGACTGAAAGTCGAGGCCCCATTCCTGCATCTTCGCATTTGCGTTGTCCGAGAACTCGTTGATCTTGGTCACCGTCTCCTTG
>JBJEHP010000242.1:0-1814 GCA_051876145.1 Coriobacteriales bacterium
GGAACAGAACAGATAGTTCAAGCTTTGAGGAAAGGAATGCGAAGTGGATTCACGCGAGTATGAAAGCGCCGCCAACTATTGGATCGAGAAGGACGCAGCATCGAAGCACATGCCCCGCGAACAGCTCGAGGAGGCAATCGATGCGTTTCTCGCGGCGCATAACACGTGCGCGCTCGCGACGGGGGCGGGATCGTTCGTGCGCAACACGCCGCTCGAGTACAACTACTTTGACGGAGAGATCTGGATCTTCAGCGAAGGCGGCCTCAAGTTCAAGGCACTCGCGCAGAACAAGAACGTCTGCCTGGCAATCTTCGACGCGTACGGCGCCGCGCCGCTTGCAGGCATGCAGATCATGGGCACCGCCGAGCTCGTCGAGGATTGGTCGGAAGAGTATGTGAGGCTGCTCGAGCGCAAGGGCATCAACGCCGAGGCGTTCAAGAAGTCGGGGCACGCGCTCCACCTGCTGCACATCGTTCCCTCGAGCATCGACTTCCTCAACGGCTCGTTCAAGGAGCAGGGCTACAGCTCGCGTCAGCACCTCTCCTTCTAGGAAGAGGGAACCTGCAAATCAAGAGGGGCTGCAATCCGAAGAACGCCTTCGGTCTGCAGCTCCTCCACGTTACGTGTCGGCACGCGCTGAGTGCCGACTGCCTGCTTGCCCCTCTACAGCCCCAGGAACTTCTTGATGGCGGGCAGTTCCTCCTCTGCCTGCGCATACCCGGTGTCGTAGCTCTCTTGCAGCTTGGCCTTGGAGGTCTCGCCGCTCGTCACCTTCATGCCCTCGGCGTAGAACACGTACGCCGCGCCCTCGTCGCCAAGGCGGTCAATCTCGTCGGCGATGAGGTTGTAGCGCGCCCAGCGGTCGTTGAGCGCGCGCACCACGTGGTGTCTGCGCCACAGCGCCGTGTTCATCAGCGCATCTCCCGCGCCTTCCGGCTTGCTCTTGCGGTACGCGCGCGGGCGTGTGCGGACGATGAGGAACTTCTTGAACCCATCGCGCTGGGCACGCGGCAGCAGAAAGCCGCCGCCTTCTCCCAGCCCGCCGTCGTAGTAGTAGCGGCCGTTGATGCAGGGCGGCGGCATGAACATGGGCAGCGACGAGGATGCGCGCACGCGGATCATCATGTCCTCGAGCGTGGGCATGTCGTCTTTCGTCCAGTACACGGTCTCGCCGGAATCGCGGTCGAAGGACTCGATGGTCGCCTTGGCGGGGTTGGCCACGAAGGTGTCCCAGTCGAAGGGCAGGTAGCCGCCGGGAAGGCCGGCCTTCTGGTAGATGTACTCTGCCGAGAAGAAGCCCTTGCCCTTGATGAGGGTGTCCACACCGCCAAACTCGGGGTCGTCGACGAGGTCGACGAAGGAGCGCTTCGTGCGGTCGATGTCGCGCGAGATGTAGTTGACGGTGTTGCTCGAACCGGCAGAAAGGCCGTACACGTTGTCGAAGTAGATCTCGTTTTCGAGCAGGATGTTGGCGACGGCAGCGGTGTAGCTCGCGCGCATGCCACCGCCCTCGAAGATCAACGCCGTGTCGAAGACGTTGTTTTTCAGTTGTTCCATGGGACTCCGTTTCTCGTCTGTCGCATTGGAGCATTGTACGCCCCGACTTCCGCTGGCGGATATACAATGCGGTATCTTGCTCATACTGTCCGGGAGGAGGAAAGGCACCGTGTCGACGCGGCTTACGGCGGGAGACATCGCGTTCATCGTCACGCGAAGAAAGAACATGCACACCATCAGGCTGCATGTCAAGCCCGGTGGCGCGGTGGAGGTCTCGTGCCCGTACGGCGTGCCAAACGCCGAGCTCGTGACGTTGG
>JBJEHP010000243.1:0-6765 GCA_051876145.1 Coriobacteriales bacterium
GCATATGCTGCAGGTCGTCATGCCCTACATGTTCGGCTCCGACAAGGAGAAGGGCAGCGTCTTCTCTCCGTACGACAACATCAACGCGTCGTCGTTCAGCGAGGCCGAGGCACATTCCGACCTGGTCGTGCTGTTTGGCAACTCGCCGGCAGAGACCCGCATGGGCGGCGCCAACGCGACGTGGGACTTCGCTCGCGTGCGCGAGGCGGTGACCGGCCGTGGCGGCAAGATCGTCAACATCGACTACCGCCTGAACGAGACCTCTTCGGGCCACGTCAACGAATGGCTCCCCATCCGCACGGGTACCGACGCCGCGCTGGCATCCGCGCTCGTCCATGAGTTCATCGTCGACGGCAAGACCGACGAGGCGTTCCTGCGCGAGTACACCGTCGGCTGGGACGAGGACACCATGCCCGAGTCCGCCAAGGGCAAGAACCTCTCCTACAAGGCCTACATCATGGGCGAGGGCGAGGACAAGACCGAGAAGACGCCGGAATGGGCAGCTCAGATCACCCAGATTCCCGCTGACAAGATCCGCGAGCTGGCACGCGACCTCGAGAACGCCCAGGCGCCGTTTGTCGCCCAGGGCTGGGGCTCGCAGCGCCATACCAACGGCGAGCAGACGACCCGCGCGATCTGCATGATCCCGATCGCGCTCGGCAAGATCGGCCTGCCGGGCACCAACACCGGCCAGCGCGAGGCGGAGCCGCCCACCTACCTGGTCAGCCAGCTCCCGTTCAAGAACCCCATCAAGACGACGCTTCCGGTCTACGAGTTCTTGAACGCCGTCGACCATGGGCACGAGATGACGGCCACCAACGCGGGCATCACCGGAGCCGACAAGCTCGGCAGCGACATCAAGTGCCTGTGGAACTACGCCGGCAACTGCCTGACCAACCAGCATGGCGACATCAACTACACGCACGACATCCTCGCCGACGAATCCAAGTGCGAGTTCATCTTGGTGTGGGACACCGTCATGACCGACTCCGCCAAGTACGCCGACATCTTGCTTCCCGACGCGATGCGCTCCGAGCAGCTCAACATGCAGACGCAGGGCTACTCCGAGTACTACACGGGCGTCACCGTGGGCGGTCCGGCACAGCAGGCCCCGGGCGAGTGCCGCAGCTCCTACGATGTCTGCGCCGACATCGCGGACACCTTCGGGCTGAAAGACGCCTTCACCGAGGGGCGCACGCACGACGAGTGGGTCCAGTACCTCTACGAGCAGGGCATGGCCAAGGACAAGGACATGCCGAGCTGGGAGCAGATCAAGGCCCAAGGCGTGTACAAGCGCAAGTGCGAGCCCGCCATCGGACTCAAGGACTTCCGCGACGACCCGAAGGGCAAGCCGCTGGGAACGCCAAGCGGAAAGATCGAGATCTACTCCGAGACGCTCGCGAACCTCAACGACATGTGGGAGTTGGAGAAAGACGAGAAGATCTTCGCGCTGCCCGAGTTCGACCCCGGCTTCCAGGGCTATGGCTCGGTGACCGACGAGTACCCGCTGTACTGCTCCGGCTTCCACCACAAGTCCCGCACGCACTCCTCGTTCGGCTTCATCGAAGAGCTGCAGCAGGCGGCACGCCAACAGGTGTGGATCAACCCGGCAGACGCCACGCCGCGCCATATCGAGAACGGAGACATGTGCTCCGTCAAGAGCCCCGCGGGCGAGATCCGCATCGAGGCGCGCGTGACCAACCGCATCATCCCCGGCACCATCGGCATTCCGCAAGGCGCCTGGCACGATGCCGACATGAACGGCGACAAGATCGACCACGGCGGCTGCATCAACACGCTGACCACGTACAAGCCGACGCCGCTCGCCAAGGGCAACGGGCCCTCGCATTCGATAATCGCCCAGATTGCCAAGGCGTAGACGGGGAGGGATAAACGATGACGCAATACGCATTCTATTTCGATAACTCGCGCTGCACGGGTTGCAAGACCTGCGAGCTCGCGTGCAAAGACTACAAGGACCTCGACCAGAACACCGCTTACCGCAAGGTCTTCGACTACGAGGGCGGTTCGTGGGAAGACAAGGGCGACGGCACGTACGAGACCACGGCCTTCGTGTACCACGTCTCCATGTCGTGCAACCACTGCGACGACCCGGCGTGCACAAAGGTGTGCCCGACGGCGGCCATGCACAAGGACCCCGAGACCGGCCTGGTCTCCGTCGATGCCGACAAGTGCATCGGCTGCGGCTACTGCCACATGGCGTGCCCCTACAACGCGCCCAAGGTGGATCGCGTGCTCGGCCATTCGGTCAAGTGCGACGGCTGCGCAGAGCGCGTCGCCGCCGGCAAGAACCCGATCTGCGTCGACTCCTGCCCGCTGCGCGCGCTGGACTTCGGCACGGTCGAGGAGATGTCGGCAAAGGGCGAGCGCGCCAACATCGCGCCGCTTCCCGAGAGCTCCTACACGCATCCCAACCTGTACATCAAGCCCTGCGACGAGGCTCGTCCCGCCGGCAGCGCTGACGGTTCCGTCATCAACGTGAAAGAGGTGATGTAGCAATGGAGACGGCACTCGCCGAACTGCCCCTGGCAGTGTTCACCACGCTCGCGCCCGTTGGCGCAGGCGCCTTCATCGCACTCGCCGTCGCCTTTGCGGCGGGCAAGTTCTCCGACGAGCAGCTCAAGGCCATCGACAAGATGACCCTCGTCCCGTTCGTCGTCGCGGCCATCGGCTTTATCGCCTCGATGGCCCATGCGGCAAATCCCGCCCATGCCTTCGGTATCTTCACCGGATTGGGCTCGTCTCCGCTTTCCAACGAGGTCTGCATCGGCATGATCTTCATGCTCGTCGCCCTCGTGTACGTCATCCTCGCGCTTGCCGGCAAGCTGAGCGGTGCCCGCAAGGGGTTGGCAATCGTCGTGGCCGTGCTGGGCGCCGTGTTCGCGCTGTTCGTCGGCGCCGCGTACATGATCCCCACCGTGCAGTCGTGGGATTCCGTGCTGGTCCCGCTCCAGATGCTGGGCTTTGCGCTGGCGGGCGGCGTGGCTCTCGGTGCGCTCGTGCTCATGCTCGCCAAGGTGGGCGATGAGGCGTTCGCGCCGCTTTCCAAGCCGTTCACGTACGTCGCGATTGCGGGCGCCGTGCTCGCCCTCGTGGGCATCATCGGATTCGCGGCGATGGTCTCTGGGCAGGCAAACGCGGTCCAGGCGGGCAGCGCGCTTCTCGGCGCCGCGGCTCCGTGCCTGGTCATCGGCGCCATCCTCATCGTCGTGTCTGTTGTCGAGGTAGTGCTCGCCTGCCGCAAGGGCATGGCCAGCGCCGCGGCAATCCGCGCGACGGTCGAGGCCATCGTCGGCGTCTTTTTGGTACGCCTCGCGTTCTACGCGCTGTACCTTTCCGTCGGCGTGACGATGATGTAAGTTCGAAGTGCAAGCGGCGGCTCGGGCGCGTGCCCGGGCCGCCTCGTCTTTTGAGGGGGAAGAATATGGCTGCAATCGACGACGGGGTGCTCGAGGGCATCGCGTTTGTGGGGGAGACGCTGGGGCCGCTGTTCGCGGAAGACCCCCTCACAGGGGATGCAGGCGAGCTGTACGACGCATTGGCGGCGCTCGATGTGCCCGCAGCTGCGCAGGCGTGGCCGTTTTGCGATCCCTCGCAGGCTGAGTGCGAGCTTCGGACCCTCGCGCAGGGGATGGGCGCTGACAGGCAGGAGCTCGCGGACGAGTACCGGAGACTCTTCGTCGGCCCCGGTCCCAAGGCGGCCCCGCCCTGGGGATCGGTCTACACCGACCACGACCGGGTGATGTTCGGCGCGTCGGCGCTCGAGCTGCACGATTGGCTCAGCGCAAATGGCGTCTCCGTGGCGGCGCACGACAACATGCCCGACGATTCCATCGGGCGTATGCTCAAGCTCATGGCGTGGATCGCACGGATGCGCCCGGAGCTTTTGCGCGAGTACCTCGAGTACCATCTGCTCACCTGGGCGCCCCATTTCCTCGAGCTGATGGGGCGCGAGGCCCAGCAGCCGGCGTTTTCCGCGCTCGCGCGCTTGACGGCGCTGAGCTTGCGGGGTATTCAAGATACGCTCGAATTGGACGTGATCGAGCCGCGGTTCTATCGATAGGAGGTGCATATGGGCGTTGAGCTCGCGTTTTCCAACGCACTGTCCGAGGTGACGCTCGTCTTGTTCACGACGTTGGGGCCAGCCTCCGCGCTCGCGTACCTCATCATGCTCGTGCCGCTGTTCGGCGATAGCCTCGCGCCCGAGCTGCGCCATAAGATTCGCAAGTATCTCTGGGTTCCGCTCGTCGCGTGCATGTTCGGGCTCATCGCGTCCGCGACGCATCTGGGCAATCCCGGAAACGCGCTCTACGTGCTGTCGCGCGTCGGGGCAAGCCCGCTTTCCAACGAGGTGTTCGCTGCCGGCTTCTTTCTCGCCGCGTGCGCGATCTTCTGGCTGCTCGGGTTTTCCCTGCGCGAAGACCGGCGCTTCGAGAAGGTGGCAATCGTCATCATCGCCGTGCTGGGGGTCGTGTTCATCGCGCGCGTGGCGTTTGCCTACAACGTCGAGACCATCGTCACCTGGCATACGCCCGTGGTTCCAGCGGCCATCGCGACGAGCGCGTTTGTCGCAGGCCCGCTGTTCGCCGCCTGCGTGCTGCGGGCGGCGGGATATAGCGAGGGCGCATGGCGTCTGTACCGTGTGCTCGGGGTGTTGACCGTTGTCGCAGGCGTCGTGTGGCTTGCGCTGCAGGTTGCGTACGGGTTCGTGCTCTCGTCGAGCTCGAATGCGCTCATGCCGGCGTCCGCGCTCGTCCCGCAGTACTGGCCCACCTTCGCCATGGCGGTCGTGTTGGTCGTGGTTGGCGTGGTGATGGGGGCGTGGCCGCTCGTGCGTGGGCACGAGGCGCCGATGGGGCGTCTGGTCATCTCGACCGCGTTGCTGTTCCTCGCGATCTTCCTCATGCGATTTGCCTTCTACATGGCGCATATGACAGTTGGTGTCGCCCTCTAGACGGCGTGTGGTACCGTGGGGGGCCCGATGGCACCGCGGGGTCCCGATGGCACCACGACGCGCGTATGGTCGATTTCGCGCCACCGCGAACGGCCAATGGCCATGTGGCACGCCAACCCGCCAATGGCGGGACCCCATGGCGCGGAAACGGCCATTGGCCATGTGGCATGCCAACCGACCAATGGCGGAATCCCATGGCGCGGAATCAGTCATTGGCCGCCCGCCACACCACACCACACCACGCCGCGCCACGCCGTTATCCCCGCGATTCCGCGATTCACAATCCCAAGAACAATTCGTGGATGCGCGTGTCGCCATCGAGCTCGGGGTGAAACGCGCAGGCGACCTGGGCGCCCGCGCGCACCGCGACGACCGCCCCGTCGACACGCGCGAGCGGCTCGACCGCATCGCCCACCTCGGCGATTCGCGGTGCGCGGATGAAGCTCATCGGGACCTCGCCCAGACCCGCGAACTCCGCATGCGCATGGAAGCTTGCGAGTTGCCTGCCGTAGGCGTTTCGCTCCACGGTCACGTCCAGCGTCGCAAGATGCTGCGCGAACCTCGGCGCATGCGTGTCTCCAGAGATCGACGCCCCGCTCTCGACGATGCGCCTTGCGAGGAGGATGAGCCCCGCGCAGGTCGCCAGCACGGGTATGCCGTCTTCGATGCGCGCTTTGAGCGGCTCGAGCATGCCCTCGTCGCGGAGCAGGCGCCCCTGTGTGGTCGACTCGCCCCCGGGCAGCACGAGCCTGTCGAACGGCCGCTTGAGGTCGTCGCCGCAGCGCAATTCGAACCATGGCTCGCCGAGCGCGTCGAGCATCGCCTCATGCTCGGCAAACGCGCCCTGCAGCGCGAGAACCGCCGTCGTCATTACTTGCCCCTCTCGGCCATGAGCAGGTCGATTTCGTCTTTGTTGATGCCGACCATCGCCTCGCCGAGGTTTTCCGAGACATGCGCGATGTATTCCGCGTCCTCGAAGTTCGTGACGGCGCCGACGATTGCACGTGCGCGCTTGGCGGGGTCGCCGCTCTTGAAGATGCCGCTGCCGACGAACACGCCCTCGGCGCCGAGCTGCATCATGAGCGCGGCATCTGCGGGCGTCGCCACGCCGCCTGCGGCAAAGTTGACGACGGGGAGCCTGCCGGTGTCGTGCACCTCGCGCACGAGCTCGACGGGCACCTCGAGCTGCTTGGCGGCTTCGAACAGTTCGTCGCTCCTCAGGCTCGCGACCTGTGCGATCTCGGAGTTGATGAGCCGCATGTGGCTCACGGCCTGCACGATGTCGCCCGTTCCCGGCTCGCCTTTCGTGCGGATCATCGATGCGCCCTCGGCAATGCGGCGCAGAGCCTCGCCCAAATTGCGCGCCCCGCACACGAACGGCACCTTGAACTGCGTTTTGTCGATGTGGTAGACGTCGTCGGCGGGGGAGAGGACCTCGGATTCGTCGATGTAGTCGATGTCGATCGCCTCGAGCACCTGCGCCTCCACGAAGTGGCCGATGCGGCACTTCGCCATGACGGGGATGCTCACGGCCTCCTGGATGCCGCGGATCATCGCGGGGTCGCTCATGCGGCTCACGCCGCCGGCTGCGCGGATGTCGGCGGGGATGCGCTCGAGCGCCATGACGGCGCACGCGCCTGCCTCCTCTGCGACCTTGGCCTGCTCCGGCGTGGTCACGTCCATGATCACGCCGCCCTTGAGCATCTGGGCAAGCTCGCGGTTGAGCTTGGCGCGCTCGGCAGCGCTGGTCGTGGTTTCTTCCATGTTTTGTCTCCTTCTTTGGTGGGTTT
>JBJEHP010000244.1:0-1810 GCA_051876145.1 Coriobacteriales bacterium
GAGCTCTTTTTTCCAAGCATGACCCATCGGACACGGGCGCATCTGGACCATGCCCTTCCACTCGTTCTCGTAACCGACGTCCTCGCGGCAGTTGCCAGGGTTCACGGAGTCGTCGGGTTCGATTGCGACGAGCTTGCCGTCCTTCTCGTGGCACTTGAGGATGCACGCAGCATCCCAGCACCCGTTCGCGGGGCAGGTAGTGTAGAAAATCCGCTCACCCTCATGGCGCTTTGCCTTCGCCTGAGCGGGGTCTCGCATGTCCATTCCCTCTCCTCTTCTCTCGAAGTGGCCCCAGAGTGACGCGAGTCGCGCCTCGGCGGGGTCCCATGCCGTTTCGGAAAGGGACCGCACCGTGGCCTTTGGCCGAGGTCCCTCTCTATGCACATCGAGAATACGAAGTGATTGGAATCTATGGATGTCCGTAGGCGATTTGGACGTTCGAAAATAGGTCGGCCGCTGTCAACAGAATCTCAGCATGCCAAGGTTCGATGACAGCGGCCGACGAATGCGCTTAACGACATGTAGGCTGGCGGTCCAGTGCCGACAGGATCACTTATCTGCAGTTCCCTTGAAGTAACTCTTTGGCACATCATCGATGACGAATTGCCGGAACTCCATGGCGAGCGCCGAAATGGCGTGGTTCTGCTTCCACATGAGGTTAACGGGATAGCGCATCGGCTCGGTGTCGACCTTGAACCATAGAATTCCAGGGTCCAGTCGGTGCGCACGCGCAACGCATTGCGGCACGGAACCCCATCCCAGCCCCGCCTTCACGCCGTTAATCATCGCCTCATGGGTATCGAAGCGAGCGACGAGGTTGTGATCGTTGAGGGATAGTCCGTAGCGCTCGCGGAAATAACGGTTGCCGACCATATGCCGCCCCGACTCCCACTCGTATATAATCATCGGCCACTCGAGCAGAGTTTTCACGCTTACGGGCTGGACGGCCGTGTTATAGGGATGCCGGTCGGGAGCGCAGAACTCGAGCACGCTGTATCCCAGCGTCTCAACCTCGGTCTCGGGCACAGCTGGCTGATTTTCCACGAGGGCGAAGTCGAGTTTACCCTCCTTGACCTTGCGCACGAGCTCGGGCTCGTATCCCGCCTCCAAGTGCACGAGAGCGTTGGGGTGCTTCAGGTGGAACTTCGCGACAAGCCCAGGCAGCAGGGCAACGCCGTCGTTCAAGCTCATGCCAATCTCGAGAGTGCTGTCAAATCGCTCGTCGTTTGCCGCGAGCTCGGCGGCGAGTGAGGCTTCGAGCTGACTTACTTGCTTTGCATAGCGGGTGACAATCTGACCGGCTTTGGTCGGGACGAGCCCGGTCGATGTACGCATGTAGAGAGGACGGCCATAGGATGCCTCAATGCTGGCGAGCTTTTGAGAGAGACCGGTACGCGACATGTAGAGCTCATCCGCTGCCCTAGAGATGCTATGCGTCTTTTCGAGCGCCAGAAAGATCTCGATGACGTCGACCTGCATACGAATTCCCCCTCACTCCCTGCCCGCCCGCCAAACGCCTTGCGGGAGCCCGGATCCTGGAAAGCTCGCCGCTCCCGTGCACCGGACAAGCATTCACCCATTCTATTCCACAAGGGCACATGTCCGCCACCGTGCGATACGGTCCGACGGATTGCGCCTTTCCTGCGGAACCAACAGGTCACGCAACGGTACGTGAGCCTCCGACGCCTTCTCCCATCAGACAGAGATGTTCGACAAACTCGCCGAAATCCGCACAATAGCCGATGGCAAATTCTCGGAAATGTTGAACGGCCGACGACTCATGGAGCGCCGGCTGCTGAAATATTGGCAT
>JBJEHP010000245.1:0-6735 GCA_051876145.1 Coriobacteriales bacterium
AGCGCCCGTACGCCACCCAGGATTGGCACTGCCAGAAAAAGCTGGCAGGAAACACCCGTACGCCATCCAGCTCTGGCACTGCCAGGCTTATCTGGCGGAAGCCGCTCAGCTCTGGCACTGCCAGGGATTGCTGGCGGGAAGCGCCCGTACGCCCCGGCGCCCCGCGCCCCGCGCCCCCAAGTCGCATTCTGCGAACTGCAACGCCGCTTGCGCCAACTGCAACGCGAATCCTATCGCGATGCCAGTACAGTGAACTCATAAGAGATACGAACCCAACCGAAAGGAACACCCCCATGTTCACCGAACTCTGCATCGCGTTCTACACCGTCATGACCCTCGGCATTGCTTCTGCCTTCCTCTTCACCCACGCCCAGCAGGCAAAGTAAGCCCCTCTCATCCCCTGAAAACCTCTTCCTTTCTCATACTCCTTTTTCCTGCGAAGGCCCCGGTTTCGGGGCCTTCGCGCGTCTTGCGGCAAAAGCGTGCTAGCCTAGAGGCTCGACTCGATTGAAGGAGCCTGCATGGCACTACAACGTAAGAAGCGAACCATCATCCTCGGCGCAATCGCGGCGATCATCGTCGTGCTGGTCATCGCCGCTGCCGTCTACCTCAACACCTACTATCCGTCGGGGCAGGCGGCGAAGGAATCCCTGCGGTCCGATACAGCGGTATCGGTCAGGACGTTCGACGACGGTGATATCGTCTTCGAGCCAGCAGGCCATCAGGCGGCAAACGGCGCGGGGCTCGTCTTCTATCCCGGCGCAAAGGTCGAGTACACCGCATATGCGCCGCTCATGCACGACCTCTCCAAGCGCGGGTTCACCTGCGTGCTCGTCAAGATGCCGTTCAACATGGCGTTTTTCGATGTCGACGCAGCGGATGCCGCAAGGGAGCTGGCTCCGGACGTGACGCGCTGGTACGTTGGCGGGCACTCGCTCGGGGGAGCCATGGCGGCCAAATACCTCGCTGGCCATGCGGACGAGTACGCGGGCCTGCTGCTGTGCGCCTCCTATGCCACCGAGGACCTCTCCGCCGACAATCTTGCAGTCCTGAGTGCATACGGCACGCAAGACGGGGTCTTGAACCGCGATAGCTACCAGAGCAACTGGAAGAACCTTCCCTCGAACGCGCAGGAGCTCGTCATCGACGGGGGCAACCATGCGCAGTTCGGCGACTACGGCGCCCAGGACGGCGATGGCGAGGCGAGCATCGTGCCGACCGAGCAGATTGCCAAGACGGCAGATGCGTTTGCGCAGCTCGACGGGCACGTTTTGCAAGAGCATCAATATGGCAACTAGTCATCGACTCTAGCTTCACACGAGTACAATAGAGGCATCAGAACACGAGGCTTACTCGACTGGAGAGGAATGGTGGTAGCCATGGCAGACGATAAGCAGAGGACCTGGTCATTCTTGCGCGACGTGTGCGCCGTGCCTCCCGAGGCGGAGGAAATCCTGCTCGATGACGAAGAGGTCAAGGCCAGCTACGAGGGCGACTACTTCGACGACTTCAACAAGAGCGTGCGCACGCCGGCCAAGTACGTCTTCACCAACTACCGCTTCATCCTGGTCAAGTACTACCACTTCGACTTCACCGACGATCAGGTGCGCATCCAGTCGCTCCCGTGGCGCATCGCCGACAGCTGGCACACGGACATCACGAGCGAGTTCAACGCGGAGCGCGCCAAGGCCTATCAGGAAGGCAATGCCGCTGAGTGGGCAAACCTTGGCTGGGAGGCCACCGTCACCGTGCGCACGCGCGTGGGCGAGGACTGGAAGTTCCGCATCGCCGACCATCTTGTCGATGACGAGCGAGGCCTCGCGGACTTCGATCACATGCTGGCAGACTGCGCGCTGTAGCAGGCGGCCGTTCTGCAGATAACATCGCCGCACACAAGTGCCCCCGCAAGCTGGATTCTGTATCCGCTTGCGGGGGCAATCGTATATCCGGCTGCCTGCAAGTCCTGCAAGCCCCACAAGCCCCACAAGCCCCACAAGCCCCACAAGCCCTGCTTGCCGTGTCTGCACCCTAGAGGTAGCGCCAGGCGGCGTTCATCCACCAGTCGTACATCTTCGCCCACGCTTCGTGCTCGGTGACCTGCGGGTAGGTCCTGAGCGCTCGCTTGAGCGTCGGGTTCTGCTCGAACCACGTATTGACGAACCAGCCCGGCCCGACCATGCCCATGATGGGCGCCTTGGCCTGGGGCGCGTGCAGCTCGGCGGTCCACAGCGTCGCGGACACGGGGTTGCCGCGCTCGTCTTGCTCGGCATGGGGGTAGTCGTTTGCGAACAGGTCGACCCACACGCTGTCGGCAATGCGGAAGCGCTTGAGACCGTACCCGTGCATGGGCTTGAGCTCGCCATCGTCGATGACGGTGTAGTCGATGCTCCCGTCCCCGACGACGCCCCAGCTCGCGGCAGGCGCCAGCGGCTTGAACACGAAGGGCTCCTTGCGCTTTTTGGTGTTGATGGAAGGCGTCTTGCACGCACGGCTCACGTACGCGCCCGGGTTGACGGCAATCATGACGTCGCCGATGAGCTGCCCCAGCTCCGTGGCGAGCTTCTCGTCGTAGCATGAGAGCGGCGGATAGTGGTAATCGGGCGTCTCGGTGAGGAAGAAGCCGTCGTCGAGTCCGCGCTCGCGCAGGCAGTCTTGCAGTGCGACCTCCGCGGCGAGCATGGCATCGAGGTCGGATGCGTATTTTCCGTCGGAGCTCGCGCCCTCATCGGGGGCAGGCCCCGCCTCGAGCACGTTTTGAACACGCGTCGTCAGTTCCTGCTGCAGTACCTTGTCGTCGAACATGCTGCTCCTCACTGCGGATCGGTTGGATTGCTCAATAATAGTCGAGCGGTGCACAGTGCGCTCTAGTAAAATGTTGACACGGTAAGTCTCTCTGAGAAGAGGTGCACAATGGGAATGAAATCCGATGAAGCACTTGATCTGCAGTACGACGATCTGACCGACTACCTGGGCGCGAAGCATTCCGCATATATGGAATACGCCGGCCAGACCTATTACCTCACCGACGTCAACGAACAATGGTGGCGCGCCCAAGACACCGCGCAACTCAACGAAAAAGGACACTACGTCGACGCGAGCGAACTCGTCTCGACTGCCTCCGAATTCGTCGAGCTGCCGTTCCTGGAAGGCAAGTCCATCAAGGACGTCTTTGCCGATGCGACCTTCTTCGCCTCGGTAAAGGCATAAGCCCCGCCTCTCGACTCTTCACAACTTCATAGCCCCCGTTTTGCGTCCTGCATCAGGATTTGCTGAGGCTCGCGCGCAAAACCGCAGGTCAACGAGCTGTCATACCAGCAAAATGGCAATTGTCAACTTGTGTAGTTCTTCTGCGCATGCCGTGTAGGGCATGTTGGCAGACCGTGGAAGAAATGTCGCATATCCTCGGGCCGTGGGTCTGGCCGCTAGAATCCTCGTCAATGCGTTAGCACTATCGCGCTTTTAACGAATTACAAACCCACGACGCAGGAGATGGTTCTACATCAAGGTCTCAATGACGCGCTCCGTTGGGCGCACCTTCGCAACTGCCGGGCTGGCTTTGGCATTGGCGGGTTCGTGCATCCCCGTACACACCGCGTTGGCCCAGCCCCTCGACGACACGACGGCATCGCAGGGGCTCGAGCAGGTTATTTCCGGCGCTGCCGAGAGCACGCAATCGGCAGGGAAGGCCGCTTCCCTCGTCGTCGCGGCGGCACAGGCGGCTCAGCCCACCACCGGCGAGCGTGCCGTCAAAATAGCCGAGGGCTACATCGGCACTCCCTATGTGTACGGCGGCGCGACGCCCGCGGGGTTTGATTGCTCCGGCTTCACCATGTACTGCTATTCGCAGCTCGGTGTCTCTCTGACCCACAATGCGCAGGCGCAGTACAACGCCTCCTCAAAGGTCTCGACGGCAGATCTGCAGCCCGGTGACCTCGTATTCTTCGGGTCGAGCTCGTCGTCTATCTACCATGTGGGCATGTACGTGGGCAACGGCCAGTACATCCACTCGCCGCAGACGGGCGAGTCGGTCAAGATCGTGAGCCTGTCGAGCGCCCACAACTATATCGGCGGCGGAAGGGTCGCCTAGTTTTCGGGCGCATGCCCTTCGAGCCAGTTGATGATATCCATGCTCTCGTACAGCGGGTCCCCGTCGATGAACAGGCAGGGGACCTGCTGCTTTCCGCCCACCTCGACGAGGCGCTGGCGGTTCTCGTCGGATTCGATGATGTCCTTGTACTCGACGTCGGTGCGTCCCGACTGCTCGATATAGGACATGACGCGGCGGCAGTACGGGCACGTGTCCTTCTTGTAGAGTTCGAGTTTCATAGGGTACCTCCTAAGTTGGGAACGGTTGTGCCACATGTGGCGGCACGACCTTAGAACATCATGAACACTTTGGCGAGCGCCCAACCGATAAAGCCGCAGCACGGGAACGTCAGCACCCAGGCGAGCACCATGTCCTTGGCCACGGACCACTTGACCTTATGCGGGTTCTTGGAAGCGCCGACGCCCATGATGGCGGCGGTCGAGCAGTGGCTCGTCGAGACGGGCATGCCCGTGAGCGACGAGACGAGCAGCGTGATGACGGTGGTGAGCGACGCGGCCACGCCCTGGTACTTCTCGAGCTTGACCATGTCCATGGCGACGGACTTGATGATGCGCTTGCCGCCGATGAGCGTGCCAAACGAGATGGCGAGCGAGCACAAGATCATGAGCCACAGCGGGAAGTCGGTGTCGCCGCTCGTCTCCATGCCAAACGAAAGCGCGATGCCGAGCAGCGCGATGGACATGAACTTCTGGCCGTCCTGCGAGCCGTGCAGGAACGACAGCATGGCGGCGCAGATGTCCTGGACGACGACGAAGAGCTGGTTGGCCTTGTGGCGGGGGACCGCGCGGAAGACGAACTCGACGAGCTTGACCATGAGCCAGCCGATGATGAAGCCCGCGACCAGGCTGAAGACCATGCCGTAGATGACCTTCATCCACTCGCCGATGACGACGCCGGCAAGGCCGTTCATGGCGATGGCGCCACCGGTGATGCCAGCGATGAGCGAATGCGACTTGGAAGCGGGGATGCCGCGCCACCAGCAGAAGAAGCCCCAGCCGATCGAGCCGATCATGGCCGCGATCAGCGCCATGAGGGCGTGGTGCGTCTCGCCGGAGAAGTCGACCATGTTGAACATGGTGTGGGCGACGGCGGTGGAGACGTAGGTCATGCCCACGAGGCCGACGAAGTTGAAGACGGCGGCGAGCGCGAGGGCGGTGCCCGGCTTGAGACAGCGAGTCGACACGGCAGTCGCGATGGCGTTTGGCGCATCGGTGGCGCCCGAGATGATGGTGACGCCTATCACGAGGATGAGAATGACGATGAGCGCGGGGTGGGCGCCCATCGAGGCAAAGAACACGCCGAGTGTCAGATCCATGCACATCCCAATCTATGCCCTGGTGTCAATGGTGGCGATTTGTTTCGCGAATCGTAATTCTATCTCAGATTAAATAGGCGCAATGCGATGACCGCGCTTTTTACGAGAATGGTTTACACTGGTGCCCAGATTTCGACCTTACCCCCTGGCGCATTCCGAAAGGTGACGTATGCCCGAGTACATTTTGAGCTGTGAATCCACTGCCGACCTCTCCGCCGACAAGCTCAAGCAGATCGACGTCGAGTACATCTGCTTCCACTTCTTCATCGACGGCGTGGAGTACCCGGACGACCTGGGCCAAAGCGTGCCCTTCGACAAGTTCTACCAGAGCATGGCAGATGGGGCGGAGACCAAGACCGCAGCCATCGGCTCGGGCGAGTACGAGAAGTACTTCCGCAGGTTCCTCGAGCAGGGCAAAGACGTCTTGCACGTGTCGCTTTCGAGCGGGCTTTCGTCCACCGTCGAGTCCGCCCGCATCGCCGCGGCATCGCTTCGCGCCGAATTCCCCGAGCGCACGCTCTACATCGTCGACTCGCTCGGCGCGTCGAGCGGCTACGGCCTGATCATGGACACGCTGTCTGACATGCGCGCCGCGGGCAAGGGCATCGACGAAGTGCACGACTGGATCGAGGGGCACAAGCTCGAGCTGCGCCACGACTTCTTCTCCACCGACCTCACCTTCTACGTCAAGGGCGGTCGCGTGAAACCGGCCGCGGGGTTCGTGGGCAACCTGCTCAAGATCTGCCCGCTGCTCGACATGGACGCCGCCGGGCACCTGATCCCACGCGAGAAGATCCGCACCAAGAAGCGCGTCATCAAGCGCATCGCGGAAAAGATGCTTACGCAGGCAGACGGCGGCGCGGCATACACCGGCAAGGTGTTCATCAGCGAAAGCGCGTGCATGGACGACGCCCAGGCAGTGGCGGCTCTCGTCAAGAAGAACTGCCCCAACATGAACGGCGAGGTCCTCATCAACAGCATCGGAACGACGATCGGCAGCCATACCGGCCCCGGCACCGTCGCCTTGTTCTACTGGGGCTCGAAACGTGGTGAATAGCGCATATGTATTCAGGTCCGTCAATTGAGGAGCTGAAAGGTCGCGCGAGCGAGGAATACTCGGTCTCGACGCGCAAACGCGGAAAGATCGCCGTCGTGGCGGGCATGATCGGCAACATCGCCGTCTGCATCGTCAAGTTCGTGGCGGCGTTCATCTCCGGGTCGTCGGCAATGCTCTCCGAGGCGATCCACTCCGTCGTCGATTCCTGCGATGGCGTGTTCATGCTGCTCGGTCTGCACCGGGCAAACCGCAAGC
>JBJEHP010000246.1:0-1782 GCA_051876145.1 Coriobacteriales bacterium
TCGCAGAGCTCCCAGGTGTCCCCGCCGCTTGTGTACACGCGCAGGGCACCCGCCTCGACGTGGATGAGCTTGTGGTAGCCGTAGGTCTCGGGGCTGATGTCGGTGCGCGCCGCGAGCGAGAAGTACACGATGGACGCGGCGTCATGCTGGTAGACGGCTTTCGAGGTCGTGCAGCCAGGGACTGGCTCGTTGTCGCGCGCGATGGAGAAGACCTCTCCGGTTTTCTCGTTCATGCGCTGTCACCTCGCTTTCTCGATTCGGTTGCTTCGACTGACTCGAACGTACCGCTGGAGGGCGGATTTGTATGTTGGCGATACAACGCGGGATGATGACGGCTGGGCAACATCGCAGACCAGCATGCGCCGTCAAGCGCGCGAGGGGTTGGCGGGCGCTCCGGTGCTAGCGACCACCCGCGCCCGGAAGCTCCTCGTTGAGACTGCCCATGCGGTAGCCCTGCAGGTCGAGCGCGACAAACGTGAAGCCCGCTTCCTTCACGCCGCTGACAACCTGCGAGCGCAGGGGCTCTTGTGCCAGCTGTGCAACCTGCGCAGGCGGGACCTCGATGCGCGCAACGTCGCCATGCGCGCGGACGCGGACCTGCGCAAACCCGAGTGTGACAAGTGCGCGTTCTGCCCGGGCGATGCGCTCGAGCGCTTCGGGCGTGATGCGCGTGTGATAGGGGACGCGGCTCGCCAGGCATGCGGCAGACGGCTTGTCCCAGGTGAAAAGCCCGAGCGCCCGTGACAGGTCGCGGACATCTTGCTTGCGAAAGCCCGCCTCGAGCAGCGGGCTTCGCACGCCGAGCTCGACAAGCGCGCGGTGCCCGGGGCGGTAGTCGGCGTTGTCGTCGACGTTGCTGCCGTCGGCCACGCACGCGATACCGTGCTCGAAGGCAATCGCGCCGATCCGCGTGAAAACCGCTTGCTTACACAGGTAGCAGCGCTCGGGCGGGTTGTCCGCGACTCCGGGGACCGCGAGGATGTCTGCCGACGCGACGATGTGGGCGATGCCCTCCCCCGCTGCCCAGGCGCGCGCCTGTTCCAGGTCGTCGTCGGGTACGAACGCGCTTTGGATGGTGACGGCGAGCATGTTTTCGCCCAGCACGTCATGCGCGACCTTGGCGAGCAACGTCGAGTCGACTCCTCCCGAAAACGCGACTGCCACGCTCCCGAGCTCTAAGAGCGCCGATTGGAGCTTGTCATACTTGACTGCAAGTTCAGGTTGCAACGTGAGAATGTCCGACACGGGTGGCGTCCCTTCGGTAGAGTTGTCGTTCGTGCCGACGATTATATGCGTCCGAGGACAGATGTGCCGTGCGGTTACGCGGTCGTATGCTGCGAGATGGGAGGCTACAGGAAGATCCCCATGCGCTCGAACGCCGGGACAGGATGCTCGGTCTCGCGGATGCGCAGCGGCACGCGCAGGGGCTTGACGCGGTCGAGCTCGTCGAGGTCATCGGCGCTGATGTAGCGGCGCGCGGCCGGGTTGGAGATGAGCAGGACGTGCAGCATCACCTTGATGGGAACCGACAGCTCGTGGATTTCGAGGCTCTTGAGCTGCTGCCTGAAGCGCTCTTGCTTGGGAGAACGCGAGACGACGCGCGAGAGCCAGCGGTAACAGGCGCGTGCGTTCTCCATATCCCACTCATAGGGATCGCCATAGATGTCTTTGGCCTCGCGGAACCCCGGCGTCGAAATCATTCGCTTCGCCCACTTCCCCGATATGAAGCGTCGTCATGACCGCATAAAATGTGTCTACATTTTACGCCCCGATTGTGGAGAT
>JBJEHP010000247.1:0-1765 GCA_051876145.1 Coriobacteriales bacterium
ACAAGGGTTAGACCGCATTCCCGCTTGAGTTCCGCTGCTGCCTGCTCGAGGAATTTGATCACGTACGTCATGATGTCGCTCGTTGCGTGTTGCATCGTCTCGGTGGTCCATATCGTCTCGTCCCGAAGCCAGACACCGTCTGGTTTTCGCAATTTAAACTTAAATGACTGAACTAAATGCAGTTTATACCGAACTCGCACGTTTTCGTGTCAGATTCTTCAGCTGGCACTGTCATGAAAAAACGGCGAGAGAGGGAGAGTGTAATGAGCGAAGAGACGTTTGTGTGCACTGCGTGCCCTGGTTGGGGCGACCATGAGTACTGTGCGCTCAAAACCGTCGTCAAAGACGGGAAGATACTCCGCACGGAGCGGCTGGACTACACCGGCCCCGAGTCGGAGGAAGGCTATATCTGCCAGAAGGGCGTCGCCGCTGCGCGGCAGCCCTACAATCCCGACCGCGTGCAGGGGCCGATGAAGCGTGTCGGCGCACGCGGCGAGGGCAAATGGGAGCGCATCAGCTGGGACCAGGCGCTCGACGAGATTGCGGCGAAGCTTCTCGAGCTCCGCGACAAGTACGGCGCGGACAGCGTCGCGCTTTGGAACCTTCCGGCATCGGTGCCCCCGACGTTCGGTCTGCACAATCTGATGACGGCGCGTTTCCGCAACGTATGGGGCGGCGTCGACCCGGTCTACCAGTATGGTATCGACGACGGGCCGGTCTATGCCATCGATTACATGTTCGGCATGGGCTCTCCGGCAATGTACATGCTGACCTCGCCGTTCAACTTCGATTCTTCAAATCTCATCATCGTCTGGGGCGCGAACCCTGTCGAGAACCAGCAGCGCGTCGTCAACCATATTCTCGCTGCGCGCGAGAACGGTGCGAAGATCATCGACGTCGGGCTCATCTACGACGGCACGGCCGCCTTTGCCGACCAGTTCGTGGCCGTGAACCCCGGCAGCGATTCTGCACTCGCAATCGGCATGATCAACCAGATCGTGCAAAACGGCTGGCATAACCCCGATTACGTTATGGAAAAGACCGCCGCGGCGGTGCTCGTGCGCAAGGACAACGGGCAGTTCTACCGTGACGCGAACGGCCTGCGCCAGGTATGGGATACCGATGCGAATGCTCCGGCTGCCTGCTACGATGGCATCGCAGATTACACGTGCGAGCATCCGGCACTCTCCGGCGATTTCACAATTGACGGCGTCGAGTGCTGGACCGAGTGGGATGCGAACGTCGCCGAGTGGTCCAAGTACACGCCCGAATGCGTCGAGCAGGTCACGGGCGTTGCACCCGAGGTGCTCAAGCAGCTCGCGTACGAGTACAGCCATTGCAACGGCAAGGCCTACATCATCGGCGCGCTCGGCCTGCGCTACATGAACGCCGGCGAGGCATACCGCGCGTTCTACACGCTCGCCGCGCTTACGGGCCAGCTGGGATATCCGGGTGCGGGTGTGACGAGCGCCCTCATGACCACCGAGTATCCCGCGGTGCTCAACGACGAGCCCATCAAGAACCCGTTCATCGCCGAGCCCGAGAAGTGCAAGGCCCGAAACGTCAAGCTCGTCGACTGGTACGACGGCGTGAAGGCGGGCACGTACAAGGCGCTCATCAAGACGTCGGGTAACCCCGTCCACAACGCGCCCAACCGCGGCATGTGGATCAACGAGATCATCCCCAAGCTCGAGCTGATCGTCGACTTCGACATCTGGTTGACCGACACCGGCGAGTATGCCGACTACGTGCTTCCTGACTGCAT